>JAKDLE010000064.1 GCA_030453005.1 Pseudonocardia sp.
GCCGTCCGGGTCCTTCCGGCGGGCCTTCCAGAGGATGAGCATGGTGAGCTCGGCGAGGTAGTCGCCGGTGAGGACGTCGATGCCCTCACCTCCCACCCGGCCCTCGACCATCTCGCGGGCCGCGGCGATGCGGTCGCCGTAGAAGCCGGAGCAGTTGCCGACCAGGACGGGACGGCGGGGAGCGGCGGTCATCGGCGGCCTCCTGTGTTCTCGGGATCGGGCACGGCTCCGGGTGACCGCCCGGGACCGGGTGCGCCGGCGAACGTCTGGGCGATCGAGATCCACTCCGTGGCGACGGGACCGCTGACCTGCAGGTCGGTGTCCGAGACGTGTCGGCGTTGGGTCACGGTGAGGCAGAAGTCGAGCGCGGACCCGGTGACGCGGTCGGTCGCGTCGGGCGGGCCCCACTCCCAGCGGGCGCCGGACGGGGCGTCGATCTCCACGCGCACGGGGGACGTCGGGGCGGGGCGACCGTTCAGCGTGAACACGAACCCGGCGGTCTGCACGCCCAGGTGGGCGATGTGGCGCAACCGGTCGGTGGGTTCGCGGCGGCGGCCGAGGGCGTCGGCGACGTCCTGGCCGTGGGCCCAGGTCTCCATCAGCCGGGCGGTGACCGACGAGAGCGCACTCATGTCGGGCCCGTACCACGGCAACCGGGCCCTGGGTTCGAGCTCGCGGAAGGTGGCGACGAACGCGGTGCGCGCGCGGGCCACCCACGCCCGGACCTCGACCGCGCCGAGCTCGGCGTGATCGGCGGCGATCCGGTCCGGGAAGCCCATCCCGCCCGCCATGAGCACTGCGGCGCCGCGGCGGAAGGCCTCGGGCTCGACGGCGGCCTGCGTGGCGGTCTCGTCGAAGTACGCGAGGTGCGTGAGCGGGTCGCGGATGCTCCCGCCCGCCGCCGGGGTGGCGGCGGAGATCCCGGGGTCGTCGAGGTCGGCGACGAGGGCCTGCACGATCCGGGTCTCGGCGACCAGGTCGTCCAGGACGTCGTCCATGGACACCGCTGCACGAGATGTCACGGTCAGATCCCCTGCCAGACCGGGGCCCGCTTCTCGCGGAACGACAACGGGCCTTCCTGGGCGTCCTTCGACAGGTAGACCGGCTCCCAGATCTGCTCGGCGACGTCGTAGGCATCGGCGCGGGTGTGGCTCGCGGAGAGATAGGCGGTGCGCTTCGCCGCCAGCACCGACAGCGGGGCGTTGGCGGCGATCCGCTCCGCCAGCTGCTGGGTGCGTCCGCGGAGATCGGCGAGGGGGACCACGTCGTTGACCAGGCCGTAGGCCTGCGCCCTGGCTGCGCTGATCGGGTCCCCGGTCAGCAGGATCTCCATCGCGACACGCGGTGGGACCAGCCAGGACAGCGGTGCAGCCCACGGCGAGCCGCGGCCGATCCTGACCTCGGACACGGCGAACCGGGCGTGGTCGGCGGCGACGACCAGGTCGCACTGCTGGGCGAGCAGGAACCCGCCGCCGTAGGCGATGCCGTTCACGGCGGCGATCGTCGGCTTGGGCACCTCGATGTTGCGCCCGAGCTGGGGCAGGAAGTCCGGCGGCGGCACCTGCAGGGCGACGTCGTTCATCTCCTTGAGGTCTCCACCGGCGCAGAACGCCTTCTCCCCGGCGCCGGTCAGGACCAGGACCTTCGCCTCGTCGTCGGCGTTGAAACGGTGCACACCGTCGAACAGGCCCTCGCGGACGGCCTTGCTCAGCGCGTTGCGGGCGTCGGGACGGTCGATGGTGAGCCAGGCGACCCCGTTGGTCACCTCGTAGGTCACGGGGCTGCTCATGAACCCTCCTCCTCGTCCTCGATGACGGCGAGAACTGCTCCGGACTCGACGGTCTCCCCGACGACGACGGCGAGCTCGGCGACGATCCCGGCGACCGGGGCGCGCACCGAGTGCTCCATCTTCATGGCCTCGAACACGACGATCACCGCGCCCGCCTCCACCCGCTGGCCCTGCTCGGCGGCGACGCGCACGACGGTGCCGGGCATCGGTGCGAGCAACGAGCCTGGTGCGGCGTCGGTCCCCGGCTCGGGCAGCCGCGGCCGCTCGACGAACGCGGTGCCGCCCAGCACGCTGTCGCAGTACACGGTGTCGCCGACGGCGTGGATACGGACGGCTCTGCGGACCCCGTCGACCCGCAAGTCGACGAGGTCGGGCCGGGAGGTGACCACCTCGACCCCGGTCAGTGGCGTGCCGTCGACCGCCGCCTGCACGCCGGTGCGGGTGACCCGGTAGGTCAGGTCGATCTCGGTGTCCCCGAGCCGGTACTCGGCGTGCTGGGGTGCGCTGGCGACGTTGCGCCAGCCGGTCGGGACGGGCCGCTGCACCGTAGCCGTGCCGCGGCGCGCGGCCTGGCCGGCAAGTGCGGCCACCAGCGCGTGCACCGCGACGGCCGTAGAGGCGGGTGTTCCGACGAGGGTGGCGGGCTCGTGCCGGGACAGGTAGCCGGTGTCGGTCTTCCCGGCGAGGAACTCGGGTTCGCGCAGGATCGCGACGAGCAGGTCCCGGTTGGTGACCAGGCCGTGGATCTCCGCCTCGGACAGCGCACGGGCGAGCTTGCGGGCCGCCTCGGAGCGGGTGCGACCGTGGGCGATCACCTTGGCGAGCATGGGGTCGTAGTGCGTACCGATGACCGAACCGTCCCGGACACCCGTGTCGACCCGCACCCCGGGCAGGTCGGGGATCCGGAACCGGTGCAGGATGCCGCTCCCGGGCAGGTAGCCGGCCGTCGGGTCCTCGGCGTAGATGCGGGCCTCGATGGCGTGCCCGGTGATCGTGACGTTCGTGGCCTCCGCGGGCAGGGGCTCGCCCTCGGCCACCTGGATCTGCAGTGCGACGAGGTCGAGTCCGGTGATCTCCTCGGTGACCGGGTGCTCGACCTGGAGCCGGGTGTTGACCTCCAGGAAGAAGAACTCGCCGTTCTGGGCCATGACGAACTCGACGGTGCCTGCACCGGTGTAGCCGATCGCGGCTCCCGCGGCTATCGCCGCGTCGCCGAGCTGCGCGCGGAGTGCATCGTCGACGGCCGGTGACGGGGCCTCCTCGACGATCTTCTGGTACCGACGCTGGATCGAGCACTCGCGTTCGAACAGGTGCACGACGGTGCCGTGGGTGTCGCCGAAGATCTGCACCTCGACGTGGCGCGGGTCCTCCACGAACCGCTCCATGAACACGGTGCTGTTGCCGAACGCGGATGCGGCCTCGCGCCGGGCTCCGGTGACGGCCTCGACGACGTCCGCTGCGGACCGGACGATGCGCATACCACGCCCGCCACCGCCGAACGCGGCCTTCACCAGCAGCGGGTACCCGATGCCGTCGGCCATCGCGGAGACGGCGGGAGCGTCGATCTCCTCGGCGTCGTCGATGGTGGCACCGGGCAGGACGGGCACGCCCGCCTTCTCCATCAGCTCCTTGGCCGCGATCTTGGAACCCATGGCCTCGATCGCCTCGACCGGCGGGCCGACGAACGTGATCCCCGCGTCCGCACAAGCACGGGCGAAGCCTGCGTTCTCGGAGAGGAAGCCGTAGCCGGGGTGGATGGCGTCGGCGCCGGTCGCGACGGCGGCCTCGATGATGAGGTCGGCTCGGAGGTAGGTGTCGGACGGTGCGGCACCGGGAAGCAGCACCGCTTCGTCCGCAGCGTCGACGAACAGCGCGTGGGTGTCGGGTTCGGAGTGCACAGCGACCGTCGCGATGTCGAGCGCGCGGGCCGAGCGGATGATCCGCTCGGCGATCTCCCCGCGGTTGGCCACCAGGAGCTTGTGGATGGTCTTGTGGCTGGTCACGGGGTGCCTCACATCCGGAAGACGCCGTAGCCGCGCTGGCCGGCGACGATGTTGGAGTGTGCTGTCGACAGGGCGATGCCGAGCACGGTGCGGGTGTCGCGGGGGTCGATCAGTCCGTCGTCGTAGAGCCGGGCCGTCACGAAGAACGAGTGCGACTCCTTCTCGATCTGGGCCTCGACGGCAGCGCGGGTGCGCTCGTCGGCGTCGGTGTCGAACTCGCGACCCGAGGACTCGGCGGACTGCTTCGCCACGATGCTCATGACGCCGGCGAGCTGCGTCGCGCCCATGACGGCGAGGCGGGAGCCGGCCCACGCGAACATCAGCCGTGGGTCGTAGGCGCGCCCGGACATGCCGTAGTTGCCCGCCCCGAACGAGGCGGCCAGGTTCACGGTGATGTGGGGGACCTTGCTGTTGGCCACCGAGTTGATCATTTTGGAGCCGTCCTTGATGATCCCGCCCTGCTCGTAGCTCTTTCCCACCATGTAGCCGGTGGTGTTCTGCAGGAAGAGCAGCGGGGTGTCGGTCTGGTTGGCGAGCTGGATGAACTCGCTGGCCTTCTTGGCCTCCTCGCTGAACAGCACGCCGCGGGCGTTGGCCAGGATGCCGACCGGATACCCGTGCACGGACGCCCATCCGGTGACGAGGCTGGTGCCCCACAGCGGCTTGTACTCGCCGAACCGGGAGCCGTCGACGACCCGGGCGATGACCTCACGGGGATCGAAGGGCACCTTGATGTCCGACGGGGCGATCCCCAGCAGCTCGTCCGGGTCGTAGACCGGCTCGTCGGCAGGCAGCGTGGGGCCGGGCCCGAGCTTGCGCCAGTTCAGCTCCGAGACGATCTGCCGGCCGATCCGGACGCAGTCGTGCTCGTCGACGGCGAAGTGGTCGCAGAGGCCGGAGACCTTGGCGTGCATCGCCGCCCCGCCGAGCTCCTCACCGTCGGACTCCTCACCGGTGGCCATCTTGACCAGCGGCGGCCCGCCCAGGAAGACCTTGGCCTGCTGGTCGACCATGACCGCGTAGTCGCACATGCCGGGCACGTAGGCGCCACCGGCTGTGGAGTTGCCGAACACCAGTGCGATGGTCGGTATGGCCATCGACGACAGCTCGGTGAGGTCATGGAAGATCTTGCCCGCGTGCACGAAGAGCTCCGACTGGGTCGGCAGGTCGGCGCCGCCGGACTCGACCAGGTTGATGACCGGAAGCCGGTTGATCCGGGCGATCTCCAGTGCGCGCAGCGTCTTCTTCAGGGAGAACGGGTTCATCGCCCCGCCACGGACGGTGGGATCGTGGGCGATGAGCATGCACTCCACGCCGGAGACGACGCCGATCCCGGTGACGATGCTGGCTCCGACCGAGAACTGGGTCCCCCAGGCGGCGAGGGTCGACAGCTCGAGGAAGGCGGCATCGCGGTCGAGGAGCAGTTCGATCCGCTCACGGACCAGCAGTCGGCCGCGGTCGCGGTGGCGCTGCTGGTAGCGCGGCCCACCCCCGGCGATGGCCGCCTGGATCTGCTCGTCGAGCTCGGCCAGCACCTGTTCGGAGTGCTTGCGGTTGGACAGGTAGGTCTCGTCCGTGGTGTTCAGCGCCGAGCGCAGGACGGTGGACATCTGCGGTCCCTTCAGTACGAGCGGGTCAGGCCGAGGCTGTGCTGGGCGACGAAGTTGAGGACCATCTCCCGGCTGACCGGGGCGATCCGCAGCAGCCGTGAGATGCCCCAGTACGGGATCAGGCCGTACTCGGTGGCCAGCCCGTTGCCGCCGTGGGTCTGGATGGCCGCCTCCACCGCGGCGCCGGCGGCCTCCGCGGCGGCGTACTTCGCCATGTTCGACGCCTCCCCGGCCGGCTGCGCGTTGTCGTGCAGCCACGCCGCCTTCTGCGTCATCAGGGCGGCCAGCTCGGTCTCGATCTTGGCCTTGGCGAGCGGGTGCGACACGCCCTGGTGGGTGGCGATGGGGACGTCCCACACCTCGCGCGTCTGGGCGTAGGCCGATGCCTGGCCGAGGACGTGGCGCGCGACGCCCACACACAGCGCCGCACCGGTGATGCGCTCGGGGTTCAGCCCGTGGAACACCTGGTGGAACCCGCGTCCCTCCTCCCCGACGCGGGCCTCGGCGGGCACCCGCACGTCATCGAAGTGCAGGACGAACTGCCTCTCGGGGAGCTTCGCCGAGACCGGCAGCGGGGTCCTGCTCAGGCCCGGGGCGTCCGTCGGCACGATGAACAGGGTCAGCTCGCCGCGGCCGGTGGCCTCGTCGCGGCCGGTGCGGGTGACGAGCAGGATCGCTTCGGCCTCGTCGACGCCGGAGATGTAGTGCTTGGTGCCGTTGATCAGGTAGTCACCGCCGGCTTTATGGGCGACGGTCGAGAGCTTGTGGGTGTTCGAACCGGCCTCGGGCTCGGTGATGGCGAAGACCACCTTGGTCTCGCCCGACGCCATCCGGGGGAGCCACTGCGCCTGCTGCTCCGGCGTGCCGAAGCGCGAGATCATCTCGCCGGAGATCGCGGCCGAGACCAGCAGGAGCAGCAGGGGACAGCCTGCCGCCGCGGTCTCCTCGCAGACCAGCGCGAGCTCGAACATCCCGGCGCCACCCCCGCCGTGCTCTACGGGCAGGTTGATGCCGAGGAACCCGCTGTCGCCCAGCGCGGCCCACAGCTCGGTGCACGGTTCCCCGGCCTCCGCCTTCGCCACGTAGTACTCCGGGCCGAACTTCGACGTGATCGCACGGACCGTTGCGCGGAGTACGCGGTGCTCGTCGGTCTCCTGGAAATCCACGCGGACTCCTCCTGTCGGGGGCGGGACGGATGTACCCGGCAGCGGCGCGTCGGCAGACCGCAGCGGTGACCCTACTTAGTGCATCATGGTTCACTATAAGCGATGACGCAAGCGGCCACGCGAGGCGCCGTCGCCCGGTTCGGCCGGGGTCGATGCCAGTGAGGGAAGGCGGAGGGCTCGATGGGGGAAGTCGTTCGACGAGCCAGGCGGGATCCGGAGCGCCGGGCACGCATTCGCGAAGCAGCGGCGGAGTTGATCGCGACCCGTGGCTATCACGCCGTGGGAGTGGCGGACATCGGCGTGGCGGCTGGCATCGTCGGGTCCGGCGTCTACCGGCACTTCGAGAGCAAGTCGGCACTTCTCGCGGTCTTGCTGAAGGACGTCATGGACGGTCTCGTCCGCGACGCCGCCGCGATCGCCGACGTCGGTTCTGACGATCGCGAAACTGTGTCCGCGCTGGTCAGCAACCACATCCGGGTCGCGGTCGAGCAGCGAAGGGTGCTCCAGGTGTACTTCCGCGAGCTGCCCAGCCTGCCGGAGCCCGACCAACGTCGGCTGCGTCAGTCGCAGCGCCACTACATCGAGGAATGGGTCGCCGTTCTCGCCCCGCTGCGTCGCGACCTGGCCGACGCCGAGCTACGGCTGACGGTCCACGCCGCGATCGGGGTCATCCAGTCGATCCTCTTCCACGACATCGGGCTCCCCACGGCCCGGCTGCGTGGGCTCGTCGAGGAGATGGCGCACGCCTGCCTCGGCCTGAGCGCGGACCAGCCGTCGCCCGTGCGGAGCCTGGCCGCCGAGGCGCCACGGAGTGAATCATCATCACTTAACTCTTGTGTTCGGCCGAAGTTGCCGCGATGCTGACGCCGCACAGGGAATACGGCAAGGAGGCTGTTGTGAACCTGCTCGAGACCTCGATCGATGTCACCACGTTGCGGGGGCGGCGCGCCGTCAACCGGTGGGAACGGACCTCCGTCGGCGACGTGTTCGAGCGCCTGACCTGGAGCTATCCGGACAAGGCCGCGATCACCGGATGGCCGGGCGCCTACGCAGATGAACGCTTCCGGTCGGTCACCTACCGCCAGGCGGACGAAACCGCCAACCAGGTCGCCCACGCGCTGCTGGCCGCCGGCCTGGAGCCGGGCGCGCGCATACTGCTCTTCTGCGAGAACTCCGTCGAGGCCTACCTGGCCAAGATCGGCATCGCGAAGGCCGGCATGGTGGCCATGCCGCTCAACCCCAGCCTGGCCACCGATGTACTCGAGCACCTGGTGACCCAGGTCGAGCCGAGCCTGGCGATCGTCGACGCCGAGCTGTGGCCGCGGGCAGAAGCGGCGTTCACCAGCACGGGTCTGCGGGTGGGCGCCACGATCACGATCGGCGGTGCAGCGGTCGCGGGGAGCCCGAGCTTCACCGACCTCCTCGCCGCGCAACCGACGACCGAGCCGGACGTCGAGATCCACGGCGACGACATCTGGCAGCTGCTGCACACGTCGGGCACCACCGCCATGCCCAAGGGCGTGATGATCTCCCACAGCAGCAGTCATCTGGCCGCGCTGAACTTCTCGGTGTCACTGTCGCGGGGGGTCCGCCTCGAGTGCGACCTGAGGGTCGCCACGTTCCTGCCGGTGATCTACCACGTCGGGGACCAGATCTTCACCTTCTCCGCGTTCCTCGCGGGCGGCAGCCTGGTGCTCGGTCGGCGACCGATCCCCGCCGACGTCGTGGCGGCCGTCGAGACCGAGAAGGTGACAGCATTGTGGGCCGGATCGCCGCAGTTCGTCGGCGCCATCGCCGCCGAGGCCGAATCCGCGGGCCGCGACGTGTCGAGCATGAGCGTGCTCGTCTTGGGCTGGGGCGCTCTGGAGCCCGCGGTCTACGAGTCGCTGCGCAAGCAGGCCGGCGACGACCTCGTGGTGCTGGGCATCTTCGGTCAGACCGAGAGCATCGCCTGCCACCGCTTCTGGCCGGCGAAGTGGTCCGAGGTTTACGACCGCACTGCGCCGGCCGTCAACTACGTCGGAGTGCCGAGCCCGCTGCTGGCCGCTGATGTGGTCGACGAGGTAGGTGAGTCGCTGCGCGACCAGCCGGGGGTGCCCGGCGAGGCGGTATATCGGAGCCCCATCGTCACAGCCGGCTACTACCTCAACGAGGACGCGACCCGCGAAGCCTTCCGCGGCGGCTGGTTCCACTCGGGCGACAGCGCCGCCGTCGACGACGACGGACTCTGGATCATGGTCGACCGATTCAAGGACATCGTGAAGTCGGGCGGGGAGAACGTCTCCAGCATCCGGGTCGAGACCGCGCTCTACGGCCATCCCGCGGTCGAGCGGGTGGCCGTCATCGGCCTGCCGCACGACCACTGGGGCGAGGCCGTCACCGCCGTTGTCGTCCTGCGGCCCGGGGTCGACGCCAGCGCGGACGAGATCATCGCCCACTGCCGGGAGCGGCTCGGCGGTTACGAGACCCCCAAGGCCATCGTGTTCGCCGACGCGCTTCCGGAGACGGTGGGAGGCAAGGTCCTCAAGTACAAGCTGCGACGCGAGCACGATTCCCTGTTCCGGGGTTCCGCGTGACGCAGTCCGTCCTGTCCACCGCCCGTACTCAGGTACCAGGGCGCGGCGCAAAGTCGTTTCTGCTGGTCATGAGGTGTTCGCGGGTGTCGGTGCAGGCCCAGGACGGTGAGTAGCAGGTGTGGGTCGTGGCGGATCTGGCGGATGGTGGCCGCGATCCGGGTGTAGCCTTCTTGTCGGATCAGCCCGATTACGAGGTTGCGCAGCGTGGCCATCACCCGGAACCTCGATGGTGTCCTGACCTGGGACGCGTCCTCACGGAACGTGACATCCCGGACCCAGTGGATCTTATTTTCTATCGCCCGTTCCCCCCGACGTAGCCG
>JAKDLE010000793.1 GCA_030453005.1 Pseudonocardia sp.
GGGGAGGTTCGTGAGGCCCTCGACGTCGGTGGAGGCCAGGCCGTAGTCGGGGTCGCCCTCCATCGGCCAGGCGTCGACCAGCCCGAGCTCGGTGTTCACGCCGCCGACCAGCGAGCCCTCGGTGAAGGGCCGGATCGAGAGCGCACCACCGTCGATGAAGCCGTCGGCGAACGCGATCGGCCGTCCGGCGAGGCCCGCCGCGGCAATCGCCGCCCGCCCCTCGTCGAGCGTCGCGTCGAAGTCGGCCAGCAGCTGCTCGGCCTCGGCCTGCTTCCCGGTGGCCGTGGCGATGAGCTCGAGGTTCTCCCGCATCTGTCCGATCGGGTCCGCGGCGTCGGCCGGTCGGACGATCAGCACCGGCGCGATCGTCTCCAGCTGCGTGACCGCGGCCTCGGGCAGATCCGTGGTGGCCACGACGAGGTCGGGCGTCAGCGCCGCGATGGCCTCGACGCTCGGCTCGCCGCGCACCCCCACGTCGGTGACCTCCCCGGTGAGCGGCTCGGCCTGCACCCAGTTTCCGTAGCCCTCCACGTCGGCGACCCCGACCGGCATGACGCCGAGCGACACCAGGTGCTCGACGACGTTCCACTGCAGCCCGACGGTGCGGGTGGCCGGGCCGTCGAGCACGACCTCTTGGCCCCGGCCGTCGGTGAGGGTGATCTGCTCGCCGGACGGGGCGGCGGCGTCCGGCGCCGCCGCCTCGGTGGTGCCGCACGCGGTCAGCAGCAGAGCCGCCGCGCCGAGCGCCGCCAGTAGCCGGGACGTTCTCATCTCAGGGCCCTTCGTTCGGTGTGCAGGCGTTCGGTGTGCAGGCGTTCGGTGTGCCGGCCGATCGGCCGGGTGCGCAGGGCCCCGGTGACGGGGTCGTGGTCGATCTCGACGCGGATGCCGTAGGCCGCGGAGAGCAGTTCGGGGGTGAGGACGTCCTGCGGTGCGCCGACCGCCCGGACCCGCCCCTCGTCGAGCAGCGCGATCTCGTCGGCCACCGCCGCGGCGTGGTCGAGGTCGTGCAGCACCACGCCGATCGCGACGCCGTCGTCGTCGGCGAGGTCGCGCATCAGGTCGAGGATCTCCACCTGGTAGCGCAGGTCGAGGTGGTTGGTGGGCTCGTCGAGCAGCAGCACCCCGGTGTCCTGGGCCAGACAGCCCGCCAGCCAGACGCGTTGCAGCTGCCCGCCCGAGAGCTCGTCGACGGGGCGCTCGGCGAGCTCGTGCACGCGGGTGACCGTCATCGCCCGGTCGACGGCGGCCGGGCCCTCGGGGTCGGCGCTGCGCCAGCGCCCGCGGTAGGGATGGCGGCCGAAGCCGACGACGTCGCGCACGCTCAGTCCCGTCGGCACCGGGCGGCTCTGGGCGAGCAGGGTGACGTGGCGGGCGAAGTCGCGACGGCTCAGCGCGAGCGCGTCCGTGCCCCCGTCGAGCCGCACGTCGCCCGCGGACGGGTGGTGCAGGCGGGCCAGCGCCCGCAGCAGCGTCGACTTGCCGCTGCCGTTCGGGCCGACGAGTGCACTGACCCGGCCCGGCACCAGCGCGATGTCGGCGCCGTGCACGACCGTGACGTCGTGGTAGCCCAGATGGAGGTCGAGGCCCTGGAGTCGTGACCGGTCGGTGAGCACGGCACAGGATAGGCATACCTACAGCCAGGTGACGAGACCCTTAGCGTCACAGATCGTGGATCTGGAACGTGGCGCGGTTGTGTCGGATACTGCCCGTATGAAGGTCCTGATCCTGGATGCTCCCAAGGAGCTGCTCGAGGACCGCCGCCGTCTGGGCATCGACGGGCGCGACGAGATGTGGGACGGGGTGCCGCACGTGGTTCCACCGGCGGGGGGGCCGCACCAACGGCTCAGCGGCGCCTTCTTCCTGGCCGTCGCCCCGGTGGTCCAGGCGCGCGGGCTCGTCCCGCACTTCGAGACCGGCCTGTTCGACGACGAGGCGAACTACCGGGTCCCCGACCTGCTCTTCTGCCGCCCCGAGCACCTCTCCGAGCGCGGCGCCGAGGGTGCCGACCTCGTCGTCGAGATCCGGTCACCCGACGACGAGACCTACGCGAAGCTGGACTTCTACGCCGCGATGGGCGTACGCGAGGTGCTCGTGCTCCACCCCAAGCCGCGCCGCGTCGAGCTGTTCCGGATCGTCGACGGCCGACCGACGGTGCTGTCC
>JAKDLE010000794.1 GCA_030453005.1 Pseudonocardia sp.
CCCGGTGGGCCGCGGACCGCTCGGCGAGCTTCGCCTTGCGCGCAGCCGGGTGGTACGGGCGCTCCTCCTTGGGCGGGGTGGGGCCCTTGCCCTGCAACTGCTTGCGGCGCTGCCCGCCGGAGCCGACGACCATCCCCTTCTTCGTGCCGTCCTTGCGCATCGCTCCGCGACGCTGGGAGTTGCCCGCCATCTGCTACACGTCTCTCATCGGTTCTTCAGTGTCCAGGTGGGTCCGTCGGGGCCGTCCTCCACGGACACCCCGGCGGCGGTGAGGCGGTCGCGCACCTCGTCGGCTTCGACGAAGTCGCGGCGGGCCCGTGCTTCGGTGCGTCGGACGAGCAGATCGCCGACCAACGTGGCGAGTGCACCGGTGGCGGCGTCGTCGACGCCGGACCCGGCGAGCCAGCGCGGATCGAGCGGATCGAGCCCGAGCACGCCGGTCATGGCGCGCACCGAGGACGCCGCACCCGCGGCTGCCGCCCGGTCGCCCGCGTCGAGAGCGGTGTTGCCCTCGCGGACGGTGCCGTGGATCGCGGCCAGAGCGCCCGGCGTACCCAGGTCGTCGTCAAGCGCCGCGGTGAACTCGGCGCAGAGCACGCCGGGCTCGGGCGTGCCGATCCGTTCACGGACGCGGTGCACGAACGACTCGATGCGCCGGTAGGCGGCCACGGCCTCCTGCAGCGCCGGGTCGGAGTACTCGATCGCGGAGCGGTAGTGGGGGGCCACCAGGTAGTACCGCAGCTCCACACCGCGCACCCGCTTGAGCAGCACGTCGACGCCCAGGGTGTTGCCCAGCGACTTCGACATCTTCTCGCCGCTCATGGTGACCCAGGCGTTGTGCAGCCAGAAGCGGGCGAACGGATCTCCCGCGGCGTGGCTCTGGGCCTGCTCGTTCTCGTGGTGCGGGAAGACCAGGTCCAGCCCGCCGCCGTGCACGTCGAACTCGGGGCCCAGGTACGCGCGCGCCATCGCCGAGCACTCCAGGTGCCAGCCCGGGCGTCCGCGGCCCCACGGCGTCGGCCAGGAAGGCTCACCCGGCTTGGCCGCCTTCCACAGCGCGAAGTCGACGGCGTCGCGCTTGGCCCCGTGCTCCGTCTCGCCCTGCTCGACCTCGTCGACGCGTTGGCCCGACAGCGCGCCGTAGTCCGGGAACGAGCGCACCGCGAAGTAGACGTCGCCGTCCGCGGCGTAGGCGTGGCCGCGCTCGATCAGCCGCTCCATCAGCTCGACCATCTGCGACACGTGCCCGGTGGCGCGCGGCTCGATCGACGGCGGCAGGCAGCCCAACGCGTCGTAGGCGGCCTGGAACGCCCGCTCGTGGGTGGCGGCCCACTCCCACCAGGGGCGGCCGTGCGCCGCTGCCTTGCCGAGGATCTTGTCCTCGATGTCGGTGACGTTGCGGACCAGCGTGACGTCGAGACCCCGGTGGGTGAGCCAGCGACGCAGCACGTCGTAGTTCAGGCCGCTGCGCACGTGCCCGATGTGCGGCGGCCCCTGCACGGTGGCGCCGCAGACGTAGATCGACGCGGCCCCGGCGCGCACGGGCACGAAGTCCCGCTGCTCTCTGGTGGCGGTGTCGAACAGGCGCAGGGTCACAGGGTCCAGGGTACGGACCGCCCGACCACCGGTACCTACCAGGGGACATCCGCTTTGTCCACGACGGACGGCGGCGCAGTGCGTCACGCTCGTCGGCATGACTGATCTGTATCCGCGCCTCGTCGTCTCCGGCGCCGACGCCGCGCTCGCCTTCTACACCGCCGCGTTCGACGGGCGGGTGACCGAACGCTTCACCGACCCGGACGGCCGCGTCGTGCACGCCATGGTCGAGGTCGACGGCCTGCGGTTCGCCGTCAAGGACGCCGACGGCTACGACCCCGCCCCCGCACCCGGCCAGGTCCCGGTGATCATCGCGCTGTACGTGGCGGACCCGGATGCCGTCGCCGCCCGGATGGTCGACGGCGGCGCCACCGTGATCTTCCCGGTGGACGACCACCCCTACGGCGAGCGCGGCGGCCGGTTGGCCGACCCGTTCGGACACCTGTGGATGGTGGCGTGCCGCACCGAGGACCTCACGGCGACGGAGATCCAGGACCGAACGGCGACCATGTTCGATACCTGACCCGCGAGTTTGCCGATCCACGCGCCGAGTTTGCCGCTCCACG
>JAKDLE010000795.1 GCA_030453005.1 Pseudonocardia sp.
CCGAGCACCGCGGCGGGTCCCAGCAACTCACGTACCACACCGAACGCGAGGTCACGCTCCAGCTCGGCACCGCGGGCGCCGAGCACCCGCACCCCTCGCTCGGCCGCCGCCGCGGACGCGGTCACTGCGAGCCCCACCCCTCCGACCTCGACGACGGCGGGGTCACCTCTGGGCCAGTGCCGCGTCGAGCTGGGTCCGTGACGCGATGCCCAGCTTGCGGTAGGCGCTGCCGAGGTGCGTCTCGATCGTCTTCTCGGAGACGAACAGCGCCTGCGCGACGCCGCGGTTGGTGAGCCCGCTCGCGGCCATCGTCGCCACCCGGCGCTCCGTGGCGGTGAGGGCGGCCGCACCGGTCACCCGCAGCCGCCGGGGCCTGCCCCCTGTGGCGACCAGTTCCTCGTGGGCCAGGTCGGCGATCGCGGCCGCTCCCCGCGAGAGCGCGAGATCCAGCCCCTCCCGCAGCGGCACCCGAGCCTCGGCCCGGCTCCCCGCCCGGCGCAACGCGGCGCCCAGCGCAGTGAGCGCGCGCGCTCGTTCCAGTGGCGCCCCGGTCGCGGCGTCGACCGCTTCCCGCAGCAGGGCGAGGCCCCGCTCACCCGACGCGACGACACCCGCCACGCGAAGGGCCTCGGCCAGCGGCAGCGGTGCACCCCACGCCCGCGCCCGGCGCACCGCGTCCTCGGCCGCGGCCGACGCCCGGTCGCCGTCGCCACGTCCGAGCAGCGCCAGCGCGAGGTGTGGCCGCCACCGGAACACCACGGGCCCGTCGGCGTCGATGGACGCAGCACGCCGGCCGCACTCCTCGAGGTCCGCGACGGCATCGTCGAACCGGCCCTGCGCGACCCGGAGCCGGCCGCGCGCGTTCAGCAGGTAGTTCACGGTGGACCACGGCCCGGAGTCGAGCAAGTGCGCCCGCGCGTCGAGCTCGGCGTCGGCTCCTGCGTGGTCACCGGTGTCGATCAGCGCGTAGACGAGCCACGCGGTGGCGAAACCCTCGGTCACCGTCGGCTGGGCGGCGGCTCGCACCGCGTCCAGTGCGGAGCGGGTGTCGGCGATCGTCGCGTCGAGGTCGCCGGTGTAGTGGGCGGCATACCCGCGGAAGGCCGACGAGAGCGCGAAGCCCCGCATGTCACCACGCGCCCGCTGCAGCGCGATCGCCTCGTCCCACACCTGGACGGCGCGGCCGGGACGGCCGGAGAGCGTCAGGCTGATCAGCGCGCTCGGCAGGGACATCATGGCCTGCGGGTCGAGCAGGTGCCGCCCGGTGAGCGACAGCTCGGCGAGCCGGAGGGCCCGCTCCCGTGAGCCGGCCCGGACGACCTCCTCGAGCGCCAGGTTGGCCAGCAGCATGCAGGCGGCGCGCCTCGTCGGCTCCGGGTCGCCTGTCCGGCCCGCATGCCACCGCACGGCGACCGGACGGGTGGTGACGTGTTGCGTCGCCGCGGTCAGCAGCTCGACGGTCAGCTCGATCGCCAGATCTGCGTCCGCCGCGCCGAGCGACTCGCCGGCCCGCTCGCACACCTCCACCGCCTCCGGGAAGCGGCCGCTGTGGGCGAGCACGCGTGCCAGTAGGAGGCTCGACCGGGCCCGGCTCACGACGTCGGGTGCCTCCTCGACGGCCTCGGTCAGGTGCGTCACGGCGGCACCGGCGCCCGCCTGCATCTCGGCCCGTCCGAGGTCGAGCAGTACACCGTGACGGTCGGCAGGGGCCACCGGTTCGGCGAGGGCCCTGAGCAGGTACCGGGCCGCGACCTCCGGGGCGCCGCGGGCCGTCGCCCGCCGAGCCGCCGCACGCAGGGAGTCGACGACCCACGGGTCGCCGCCGGGGGGCGCGGCGAGCAGGTGCGGCACGAGCGCGTCGCCGTGTTCGCCGTCCTCGGCCAGAACCGTCGCCGCCCGGCGATGCGCCGCTGCCTGCCGCGCAGGCCCCAGCGTGGAGGCGACCGCGGAGCGCAGCAACGGGTGCAGGTAGGTCAGGGCCGTGTCCCGTTCGACGAGGCGGGCGGCGACGAGGGCGTCGGCGGCCGCGGTGACCTCCTCGTCCGGAATCCCGGCGAGGCGCGCCGCACGCCGCGGGTCCGCACCGTCGCCCAGCACGGCCGCCGCGGCCGCGAGCGCGGCGGCGGCCTCGGGCAGCGCAGCCAGCCGGGTGTGCACGGCGC
>JAKDLE010000796.1 GCA_030453005.1 Pseudonocardia sp.
GGCCGCGACCTCTGCCGCCCGGCGACGTTGCCGGCGCGACCGCTCGGCGCGTGCCCGCGATTCGCGTTCGGCCGCCGCGGCACGGCGCAGTGAGTCGGCGCGTCCGCGCAGTGCGCCGGCGCGCTCCTCCGCGGTCCGCAGTGCCAAGCGCGCCTCGACCTCCACGGACCGCGCCTCGGACACCGCGGCCGCAGCATCGTCGCGGGCTTCGGACAGGGCTCCGTCGCCCGCCTCGTACTCGTCGTCGCCGGGGGCATGCTGCTCGGCCAGCCGGAGCCGCTCCTCCAGGTCTTCGAGAGCCGTGACCGCCTGCTCACGGCCGGCCTCCGCCTCGTCGCGCTGTCGGGAGAGCCGCTCGCGCTCCCCGTCAGCGGCCCGCGCGGCCTGGCCGAGCCGGCCCAACTGCTCGTAGACGGCGGCCATCGCAGCATCGGACTCACCCAACGCGGCGAGCGTCACCTCGGCGTGTTCGCGTCGCTCATCTTCCTCCGCGATCGCCCCCGACAGTGCCGCGGACAGCTCCTCGGCGCGGGAACGCGCGGCACGCAGATCGTCGGTGGCCTCGTCGACCGCCGCCTGGACTTCAAGCATGCTGGTGCCGGCCTCGGAGCCGCCGACCGCCCAGCCTCGCCCCACCAGATCGCCGTCGCGCGTGGCCACACGCACTCCCGGCGTCGACTCGGCGAGGTCGAACGCGGCGGGCAGGTCCTCGACGACCGCCACGTCCGCCAAAAGTGCGTGCACGCCCCGGGCAAGATCGTCGTCGACGTTGATGAGTGTGTCGGCCCACGCAGCGCCGCCCGGCAGCGTGGGTCGCTCGCCCGCATGCGCTCGGCGGGACGCCTTGGAGCCGCCGGCACCGTCCGAGTCGGAGGCGACAAGCGCAGCCCGGCCCCCGTCGCCGTCCTTGAGAGTCGCGATAGCCGCGGCCGCGGCGGCCGGGTCGCGCATCGCCACCGCTTCCGCCGCCGGGCCCAGTGCGGCCGCGATCGCCCGCTCGTGGCCGGCGCTCACCCTCATGCGTTCAGCGAGTCGGCCGAGTACGCCGTGGTCGCGGCCGGATCCGGTAGCGCCCGCACCACCGCCCGCGGCGGCTGGCCCGTCCTTGCCTGCCCGGTCCTTATCTGACCCGCCGTTTCCAGCTCCGTCTTTTTCTGCGACGTCCAGGAGCCACGCGCCGCCGTCCTTACGGGACAGGCTCATCTCCAACGCCTCGATACGCGCACACAGCGACACCACCGCCTGTTCGGCTTCGCGCTCGCCCTTGCGCAACTCCGTCGCCCTGGTGGACGCCGCCTCGAACGCGGCCGCGGCCCGCTCGTTCTGCTCGTCCAGGCTCGACTCTTCGGACTCGAGCTCGTCGACCTGCGATTGGGTCTGTTCGAACTCCTCGCGCGAAGATCCCGCCCGTTCGTCGGCCTGCACCATCGCCTCCGTCAGCCGCGCCACCTCGGCATCGACCGACTCGGTGCGGCTGCGCAGAGTATTCACTTCGCCGATCAGCCTGGCCAGCCCCTCGCGCCGGTCCGCCACCGCCCGCACCGCCGCGACGTGCGCGCGCTCGGTCTCGGCGGCCACCTCCTCGCGCTCGGCCAGGGCCTCGCGTGCCGATTCGAGCACCTCGGCGGCCGCCTCGACGGCCTGCGCCAATTCGGTCTCCTCGGCGGCCACCCGCTCGGCCTGCTGTTCAAGCTCGTCCGGGTCGCGCCCCGGCGACTGCTCCTGCTCCTGCGACAAGTGCCGTGCCCGGTCGCCGGCGATCCGCACCGTGGCGTCGACCCGCTCGGCCAGTGCCGACAACCGGAACCACGACTGCTGGGCCTCTTTGGCCGCGGGGTCGAGCCGGGCCAGCGCGTGCTCATCTTCGGCAAGCCGGCCGGAGGCATCTTCCAGCTCTGTCTGCGTGAACTCCAACTGCTCACGGATCTCGGACTCCTGCGTCGCCCCCTGATCCAGCTCGGACCGCCGCGCGACGAGATCGTCCGCCGCCAGCCGGAGTCGCGCGTCACGCAGATCCGCCTGCACCGTCTGGGCCCGCCTGGCCACCTCGGCCTGCCGCCCGAGAGGCTTGAGCTGGCGCCGGAGCTCCGTGGTCAAATCGGTCAGACGGCTGAGGTTCGCCTGCATCGACTCGAGCTTGCGTACCGCCTTCTCTTTGCGC
>JAKDLE010000797.1 GCA_030453005.1 Pseudonocardia sp.
CAGCCGTTGGCGGGCTTGAGGCGGCGGGTCTTTCGGCGCTGGAAGTGCATGTTGGCGAAGAAGAGCTGCTGGCCGTACTTGTTCGCCCCGGTCAGGTCGAGGGCACGGCCGGGTTCTTGCAGCATCCGCGCCTGTTCCAGGCACAGTCGGCAGGCGCCTTGGTCGCCGACCGTGGTGTCCCTACCGCAGTAGTCACACACCCCTCGCGGGTAGTGGGTCTGCCACCAGCGGCACGACGAGCACGTCCAGTTGCGTTGCGGATACACGCCCCAGGCCAAGCATCCTTTGCAGGAGCCGACCTTCATCGGGCTTCGCGGATGGCACCGCTGGCACAGGCCTTGGCTGAAGTAGTCCGCCGTCGATCCGCACCTGGAGCATGGCGGCGGGGTGAAGGGGCCTCCAGGCAGGCAGTCGTAGCAGAGGGACACGCGGGGCTTGCTCCACGCAACCTTCTGGCGCTGGCACTTGTTACACAGCGGCGGCACGCGCAGCGGCGCGTCCTTGCCTGCCGCAGGACTCACAACGGCGGTTCGGAGCTGGGTTTGCCGAATCGGGGCGTGACCCTGGGCGGAGTGTCGTTCTGGCCGTTGATCGTCTCGACGTTCTGCGGCCTGCGGGCGGCGACCTTCTCCGGCTCGGGCACCATCAGATCAGACGGGGTGCAGTCCAGCACCACGCAGATCACATCGAGCTCGTCCAGCCGGATCGTCGGCGGGGTCCCAGCCCACCACGACGACATCTTCCCGGCGCTGATCTCCAGCCCTTCCGCGGCGAGGCGGCGGCGCATCTCGGCGGACTTCCAGATGCCGCGCTCGGCGGCTCTCATCCTCAGATTCCACTGCACGGGCGGCTCACCTTTCTTCCGCGAAGCGGGCCTCGACCCGCTGGTTGGCGTTGCGCCAGGCCAGCTCGACGTGCTCGCTGCGCACGTGGATATAGCCCGACGTCGTGGACAGCCACTGATGCCCCAACAGCTCCTGGATCGCTTTCAAGTCCATCCCCGACCCATACAACGAGGAGGCGCAGTAATGCCGCAGCACATGAGGCGTCAGCCGGCCCGACCATGCCGGCAGGAACCGCTCGGTCTGGACCGACAGGCCCCGCCGCAGCGAGAAGTCGCTCACTCGCGCGCACCGGCCCAGGTCCTCGTCGAACCGCTCCGAGGGCAGCAGCGGCGCGTCCGGGTTGTCCCAGTCGTCGCCGAACTGGTGACGGACCTCAGCCAGCCACCAGTCGATGAGCTGGTCGGTGCCGTTGATCGCCGGGACCAGGCGGGCCTTGAAGCCTCGCCCGCGCGAGCCCTTCCCGAATCGGACATGCAGCTTCCCGAACCCGCCGAGGTCCGGGCGCCAGTCGCGGATGTCGAGCATCACCGTCTCGGTGATCCGCAGTCCGAGTCTGCGCCACAGCGACGCGGCGAAGTAGTCACGCGCGGCGGGCAGGTACTTGCGGGCCTCGGAGATCGAACCCCGCCAGGAGGCGAACAGCCCGTCAACCTCGGCATCGGACGGAGGGACCCGAACCTTGCCCAACGATGCCCCGGACTGCCGGTTGAACTCGTCAATCGGCTGCTCGACCACGACCCCGGTCATCCGGTGAATCTGGCCCTGATAGCGGGAGATGACGAACTCGTAGAACAACGCCAACGCCCCGGCCTTGCCCGCCCGCGTGCTCACCGCATGTCCCATCCGCCGCTGCTCGGCCAGGAACTTGTCCGCATCCGCGAACGACGCCTCCCACAACGGACCGGTCAACGACCGAGCGAACTCGATCACCGTCGCCCGGCTCGTGCGGATATGACTGTCGCTGAGCCCGGCAGCAGCCATCGCGATCGCGTGCTCGTCGACGATCTCCTGCTCGAAGTCCTCGACATCCTGAGCCGTCCGCAGCACCTCGTCATCGCTGGCGCCGCCGCGCAGCGCAACGAGCTTCATGAGATTGCACGTTCACGCTGGTCGATCATGCGTCAACCATACCGACGAACCGTCACCCACAGTGACCATTCGTCAATCCGTGTCGTGACCGACGGGAACCTACAACCACAAGGGAAACGAGGTTCCCGGAGCGCAGAGCCCAGCCAAGAACTTCAATGCCTAGAGATTGATTCCCGCGAGTTCAGGAATCTCGACGGTTCATCGGGAATCTCGAACGATTGGC
>JAKDLE010000798.1 GCA_030453005.1 Pseudonocardia sp.
CTGCTCGCGACCCTGGCCGTCCCCTCGGCAGGCCGGGCCGAGGTCCTCGGCCGCGAGCTCGGCGGACCCGGTGTCACGGACATACGCACCCGGATCGTCATGGTCGGCCATCTCCCGGCGCTGTACCCGCAGCTCACCCTGGCCGAGAACCTGCGCTTCGTCGCCCGGCTGAGCGGCCGCAGCGATGAGTCCGCGGACGGGGCGCTGGCCGCGGTCGGGCTCGCCGGCGCCGCCGCCCGCCGTGCGGAGGGCTGCTCGCAGGGCATGGCGCGGCGCGCCGACCTGGCCAGGGTGCTGCTGACCGAGCCGTCGCTGTTGCTGCTCGACGAGGTGCACGCGGGCCTGGACCACGGAGCCGCCGACCTGGTCGACCACCTCGTCGGGCAGGTACGGGCGCGCGGCGGGACGTGCGTGCTGGTCTCCCACGAACCGGAGCGGCTCGCCGGGCTGACCGACCGGCTGGTCCGGATCGTCGACGGGCGGGCACTCCCCGAGGCGGCGCAGTGACCACACTGCCCGTGGCCCCGCTCACCCAGTGTCTGACACTGGCCGCCAAGGACCTGCGTCTGGAACGCCGGGCCGGGGAGGCGATGCTGGTCACCGCGCCGTTCGGGGCGGTGGCGCTGCTGCTCGCCCCGCTGGCCGTCGGTACCGACACCCCGCTGCTGCGCCAGCGCGGCCCGGCCCTGTACTGGCTCGTGGTGCTGCTGTTCGGGGTACTGGTGACGATGCGCGCCAGCGCCGTCGAGGGCCCCGCGCAGCTGGCCATGCTGCGGTTGGCCGGGGTGGGCCCGCGGGTGCGCCTGGCCGGGCGGGCGGTGGCCAACGGGGTGCTGCTGCTGGGGTTCCAGCTGGTGCTGGCCCCGGTGGCGGTGCTGCTCTACGACCCCGACCTCACCGGGTGGCCGTGGGTGCTGCCGGTGTTCGTGCTCGTCGCCGCCGGGTTGGCGGTGCTCGGGGCCCTCGCCGACGCGCTCGCCGTCGGTCTGGCCGGCCGGACCACGCTGGGCCCGCTGCTGGTCGCGCCGATCGCGGTGCCGTTGCTGCTCGGGGCCACCGGCGTCGTGCAGGCCGCCGGCTACGGACGGTCACCCTGGCCGTGGCTGCTGCTCGTGACCACCGTCGATCTCGTCGCCGCGCTGCTGGCCGCGTGGTGCGCCCGCTACCTGGAGGACCTGGCATGACACCACTGATCACTCCACCCGGCCCGGTGTTCGGTCGCCGGTTACCGCTGGTCGTCGGCGTGGCCGCCGCCGCAGGCGTGACCGCGGCCGTGCTGTCACCGCCCGACGTGGTCCAGGGTGACCTGGTGCGATTGCTGTACGTTCACGTGCCCGCCGCCTGGACGGCCTTTCTCAGCTACGGGGTCACGTTCGCCGCCAGCCTGGGCTGGCTGTGGCGGCGCCGCCCGGGGATGGACCGGCTGGCCGCAGCCAGTGCCGAGGTCGGGGTGTTCTTCACCGCGCTGGCGATCACGCTGGGCTCGATCTGGGGCCGCCCGACCTGGGGGGTGTGGTGGACCTGGGACGCGCGGTTGGTCACCACGGCGCTGATGCTGTTCATCTATCTCGGCTATCTGGCGCTGCGCCGGGCCACCCCCGACCCGCTCGACCGCGCCAAGCGGTCCGCGGTGTTCGGGGTGGTGGCGTTCGCGCAGGTGCCGCTCGTGCACTTCTCGGTGGTGTGGTGGCGGACCCTGCACCAGCCGCCCTCGGTCATCCGGCCCGGCGGCCCGACCATGGACCCCTCGATGCTGCTCGTGCTGCTCGGGAACGCCGTGGTGTTCACCCTGCTCTACGTCCTGATGGTGCGGGCCCGCGCCCGGATGGCCGCCACGGAGGACGCGCTCGACGAGGCGCAGGACGCCCACCCCGGCCCGCTGGCCGGTGACGCCGTCTCCGCACCGCTGCTCGCCACCGCACGATCGGAGAACACGGATGTCTGAGTGGGCCTGGGTGATCCTCGGCTACGGCACGACCGGAATGGCCGTGACCGGCTACCTCCTGATGCTGGCGCGGCGGTCCGCGGCCCTGCGGCGCCGGGCCGGGGGTCGGACGTGAACGCCGCCCGCACCGGCTCGCATGGAGTCGTGGGCCGGTACAGGCTGCTCGCGCTCGTCGCACTAGGCGCGGCGGCGGTGCTGGTCGGCGC
>JAKDLE010000799.1 GCA_030453005.1 Pseudonocardia sp.
CTGCGTGGTCGTCGACGCCCTCGGGGTCTGCGTGCGGGGCGCGGCCGCGGCCGGGGGGCGGGCGGACGCCAGGGCCCCCTCGAACGGCTGTGGACAGCTCCCGCCGAACCACCCGGATGACTGCGTTCAGGGCACCGTTGTGGATGGCCCGAACCTCTGTGTGCGGAACTGTCGTGGCGCGCTGGTAGTGCGCTCGCGCTTGCCTGCCATCGACGAGCCCGGGACGCTGGCGCGCGGACGGCGGACGGCGGACGGCGGACGGCGGTCCGGTGCGGAGGAGCTGACGTGTACGACTACGACCTGCTGGTGATCGGTTCCGGCCCGGCGGCCAGAAGGCCGCCATCGCCGCCGCCAAGCTCGGCAAGCGCGTGTGCGTGGCCGAGCGGCGGCACATGATGGGCGGGGTCTGCGTCAACACCGGCACGATCCCGTCGAAGACGCTGCGCGAGGCGATGCTCTACCTGACCGGCTTCGCCCAGCGCGACATGTACGGCGCGAGCTACCGCGTGAAGTCCGAGATCACCATCGCCGACCTGCTGGCCCGCGCACAGCACGTCGTCGGTCGGGAGGTGGAGGTGATCCGCAACCAGCTGATGCGCAACCACGTCGACCTGCTCGGCGGCACCGCGCGGTTCGACGACGCCCACACCGTCACCGTGCAGGGTGAGGCGCGGCTCGCTGGTCGTCGTGGGGGCCGGGGTGATCGGGATCGAGTACGCGTCGATGTTCGCCGCGCTCGGCACCCGCGTCACCGTCGTCGAGAAGCGTCCGCGGATGCTCGACTTCTGCGATCCCGAGGTCGTCGAGTCGCTGAAGTTCCACCTGCGCGACCAGGCCGTCACGTTCCGGTTCGGCGAGGAGGTCGAGAAGGTCGAGATCACGTCGAAGGGCACCGTCACGAGCCTGGCCAGCGGCAAGCGCATCGCAGGCGACATGGTGATGTACTCCGCGGGCCGGCAGGGCGTCACCGACGAGCTCGACCTGGAGAAGGCCGGGTTGGCCGCCGACGGGCGCGGGCGGATCTCCGTGGACGAGCGGTACCGCACGTCGGTGCCGCACATCTTCGCCGTCGGCGACGTGATCGGCTTCCCCGCGCTCGCCGCCACCAGCATGGACCAGGGCCGGATCGCCGCCTGCCACGCCTTCGACGAGCCGGTCCGTGAGCTGCAGGAGCTGCAGCCCATCGGGATCTACACCGTGCCCGAGATCTCCTACTGCGGGAAGACCGAGGCCGAGCTGACGGGCTCGGCGGTGCCCTACGAGGTGGGCATGTCGCGCTACCGCGAGCTGGCCCGCGGCGCGATCGTCGGCGACTCCTACGGGATGCTCAAACTGCTGGTCTCGACGACCGACCGCACCCTCCTGGGCGTGCACGTCTTCGGCACGAACGCCACCGACCTGGTGCACATCGGGCAGGCCATCATGGGCTGCGGCGGCACGGTCGACTACCTCGTCGACACGGTGCTGAACTACCCCACGCTCTCGGAGGCCTACAAGGTGGCCGCGCTCGACGTCACGAACAAGATCCGGGAGCTGGAGGCGTTCGTCGGATAGGACCCCGCCGGAGCGTTGAACCGATGCCGCTGCCCGCGCTCATGATCGTCGGCTCGGAACCCGTAGCGGGGCCCCGGCGCGCTGCCCGTTCCCGAACCACGATCACCGCGCCGACCTCACACCGCGCCGACACCCGGCCGGCCGGCCGCTCGACGCCGCGTAGTTAGTTAGGTGAGCCCGATGCCCCGCTCGTCCAGCCAGGGCCGGGGGTTGATCTTGTCGCCGCCCGGGGTGTGCACCTCGAAGTGCAGGTGCGGGCCTGTGGAGCGGCCCTCGTTGCCGACCTCGGCGATCACCTCGCCCGCCGACACGCTCTCGCCGACGCTCACCAGCGACCGGCTGATGTGGCCGTAGACCGTGACGGTGCCGTCGTCGTGGCGCACCCGGACCCACTGTCCGAAACCGCTGGCCGGACCCGAGTCGATGACGGTACCGCTGAGCGGTACGCGGATCGGGGTGCCGATCGGGGCGGCGATGTCGAGGCCCAGATGGCTCAGCGCATCGGCCGAACCGGATTTCGAGCTGAGGTTGCGGTTGCCGTGCTTGGCGACCGGCACGCCCGCGCCCGCGACGACGAAGGCCGCGGCGGTC
>JAKDLE010000800.1 GCA_030453005.1 Pseudonocardia sp.
AGCTCGCCCCAGGCGTCGAGCAGCAGGATCTCGACGTCCGCGCCTGCCATCTGCGGGAACGCGAGGTGCCAGGCGGCGGTGAGCGCGGCGTCGTCGTCGGAACGCCGGGCCAGCCCGACCCCGACCGCGGCGGCGAGCACGGCGTTGCGGCGCAGCACCGGCGTGCCCGCGACGGTCGCCAGCCCGTCGCGCGCGGCGGTGCGCCTGCCCGAACGCATGTCCAGCCAGGCCGCGAGCAGCCTGCTGCGCGCCGCAGCGGGTCCCGAGGTGGGAGTGAGCATCGCCCGCGCCGCGCGTTCGTGTCCACCGGCGGCCGCGACGGTGGCGGCCAGCTCGCCCCACGGCTCGGGGGCCAGCACGTCGGTGGGGACGGTGGCCGCGGCCAGGCCTGCGAGCCGTCGTGCCGCCGGGTCGACGTCACCGCGCAATGCCTCCAGCACGGCGGCGGCGCCGTCGAGCAGCACGGCAAGGCCGCGCGGGGCCGGGGTCGGGAGTCGGGTGCGAGCGGCCGCGAGGTCTCGGGCGGCGGCGTCGACGTCACCGGTGAGGCCCGCGGCGAGCGCGGCACGGGCCGCGGCCCAGGCGCCCGCGGTGCCGCCGAGCCCTGTGGTGCCGCCGAGCCCTGTGGTGCCGTCGAGCCCTGTGGTGCCGCCGAGCACGGCCGCGATGCCGCGCCAGCGGCCGGCCGCGTCGGTGAGGGCGCCGTCGGCCGTGGCGGCGGCCGCGGCCACCCCGGCGGCCCGGCACCCGTGGTCCGCGCCCGCGGCGAGCGCGCGGTCCGCGGCGTCGATCGCGCCGACCACGTCACCGTCGCGCCAGGCCTGTTCGGCGAGCCGCGCGTCCGTGTCCGTCGAGTCCTGCCCGGTCGGCTCCCAGAACGGCAGCTCCCGGAACGGCAGCTCCGAAAACGCGGTACGGGTCATCATCGGTCCGGTCATGCTCACCCCCTGTGGTACGGGTGATTCTCGACCGGCGGGAGCCTCGCCTGAACGTCTCAGGACACAGACGAGTGTGGGTTGTGCCGTATGCCGTCTCCTCCCGACCCAGCGGGTGGGGGGCGGTCAGTACGCGTCGGCGCGTCGGTGTCCGGGCACCACCGGTTCCGGGCGGGCCGCCAGGTCGGCGAGCAGACCCTCGCAGGACCGGATGACGACGTGGCAGGCGTCGGTGGTGGCGCGGGCGAACATCGGGTTGGCGGCGTGGCGCTGCCAGCGTTCCAGCGCGGCGAACGCCGCATGGCGCAGCGCCGGGAGCGGGGCGTCGGGAGGCAGCCCGAGGCGGGCCTGCACCGCGGCGCCCGCATCACCGAGCAGGCGCTCGGCCTCGTCGGCGGCCGGGCGCGGAAGCCCGACCGCCCCGGAGCGCAGCGCCCCGAGCAGCCCGAGCGCGGGGCACTCGTGGGCCCCCGCGAGTATCCGTTCGACCTCGCGGGCCAGCGGTCCGTCGCGGGGGCCGCGCAGCCCGTCGAGCGCGAGCAGCGCGGAGCGCGCCTTGAGCAGGTCGCGGCGCCCGCTGAACTGCGTGTGCAGCACCGACTGCAGCTCGTTGAGCCCGCTGCGTGCGACGAGCTCGGTGGCCAGCGCGTCGGGCCCGGTCGTGCCCTGCCGGATCAGCGTGGCGGACAGGCGCACCCCGAACAGCCCGAACCGGCGCACCAGCCGGTCGCGGGCCTCGGTCGACAGCTCGCCACCGGCCCGGCGGAACCGGCTCACGGACAGGAGCGTGGCGTCCAGGTCCGCGCGGGGGAGCGCGGCCAGGCCGGCGAGCGCCGTGTACTCGGCGTGGCGCAGCGTGCGCCCGGTCTGGGCGAGTAGGCCGGCGACCGCGACGACGTTCTGGCACAGCCCCCGCACCGTCGGGTCGGTGCGGTAGCGCTGCGCGATCCCGCGCGCGGAGAACATCGCGTCGGCGCGCCCGCCGCCGATCTCGTCCGCGCGGGAGATGACGGCGACGGTGTTCACCGCGGTCGCCCGGGCCACGCCGCGGTCCCGGAAGGACTCCAGGAACTCCGCGTCGGCGGCGTGCAGGTGGCGCATCAGGTAGACGACGGCGTCGGCCTCGGTCGGGGTCTCGTCGTCGGGGTCCAGGAAGGCGCCGGTGCGCTGCGAGGTGGCGGTGGAGGTCGACGCGCTGC
>JAKDLE010000801.1 GCA_030453005.1 Pseudonocardia sp.
CGGCGGTGCCGGGGCGGGTGCCGGGGGCACCGTTCAGGCCGAGGTCGGGGCCATGACGCTGCAGCGCCTGCCACACGGCGTTGACCGCCGGTTCCAGCTCGCGCACCTTCGCCCGGGTCTGCTCGGCCAGTGCCCGCACGTTGCGGGCGAACAGCACGTCGGGTACCCGGATCCCGAACAGCGTGGCCACCCGCTCGCGGGCGGTGGCGAACTCGGCGGCGCCGGGCAGCTCCTGCGCGCGCAACGCATGGCCTGCGCCGATGCGATCGAGGTCCGGGTGGTCGACGACGACACCGTGCTGGGTCCAGGCGCGGTCGGCGAGCAGTGCGAACGTGGCGATGACGAGGTCGCTCACGGCCCGGTCGAGCCCGGTGGAGCCCAGCTCCCCGATCCAGCGCCGTACCTCCTCGACCGGCAGGTCCCCGGTGACCCCGTGCGCGGCGGCCTGCTGGTCGATCCGCCGCCGCCACTCCACCGACAGCGTCAGCGGCCCGTCGCTGACCTCGCCCAGCTCCAGGCCGTGCACGATGCGGCGCACCACCGGCAGCGCTTTGGCGTCGACCACCACGCGCCGCTCCCCGGTCTCCATGGCCCGTGCGATCCAGCCGAGCGTGGTGCGCAGGTCGCCGAGGGTGACCGCTCGGCCGGTCCGGGCCGGGTCGAAGTCCGGATGGCGGGGGTGCAGGGCGCCGAACAGCCCGTCGACGAGCACCTGCGCGTTGTGCTCGAACGTCGCTCCCCCGGCCGGGCGCGGCTCGAAGCCGGGCAGCAACGACCGCACGGTCTGGCCCTCGTCGAGGTCGGTGCGCACGGTGCCGGGATCGGGCTGCGCGATCCCGTAGGCCTGGTTGAGTGCCGCGGTGAGCTGCGCGGCGAGGTTCTCCCGCAGCACCATGAGCTGCTGGCGCATCCGCAGCCGCAGGTCGGCGGACAGGTCCGCGGCGTACTCGTCGAGGCGGTTGCGCTCCAGCAGGTGCTCGATCTTGAGCAGCCTGCCGAGCTGGGCCGAGCGCTGGTCGGTCAGGTGCAGCGGCAGCCACACCACGGTGGCCGCCTCGACACCGGAGCGGCGCAGCCGGGTGACCCGGTGCGCGTCGTCGGCCGGGGAGTGCCCGGCCACGTCGAACGGGTAGTCGAGCACGAACCGCACGTGCCCGGCGACCTCGGGGGAGAACTGCAGGTCCGGCACGTCGCCGTGATCGCGCACGTTGGCGAACACGAACTCCGCGGTGCGCCTGGTCCCGCGCCACACGAACTCGCGACGGCTGACGAACTCGCCCGAGTCGGGCACGCCCAGCGCGTCCCACAGCCGGTCCTTCACCCAGATCCGCCGGGCGCCGACGGAGTCCTTCTCCCCGACGGCGTCGAGCAGCGGCTCCACGTCGAGGTCGTCGAGGTGCAGGGCGAAGACGGGGTCCTGGTCGCCCTCGGCGCGCAGCTCCCCGAACTCGGCCTGCAGCTCCTGCAACCGGGTGACGACCAGCCGCGCCGGTTCCACGGTGCGCGAGCGGATCGAGCCGAGGTTGAGCGCGGCGATCCGGGCGCCGGTGAGCCGGGTGAGCGCCGGGAGACCGGGGGCCAGCGAGGCGAGCCGCAACGTCTTGACGAACCGGTCGACGGCGACGAAGTCGCGGGTGCCGCTGCCGTAGAAGCGGTGCGCGGCGTCGGCCTCGCGGCGCAGCCGGTCGGTGAACGCCTCACCGGTGCCGTCGGCGAGGACGTCCCACAGGTCACCGAGCGGGATCAGCTCGCCGAGCAACATGTCGTCGCGGCGGCGGTGCAGCATCTCCTGCAGCAACTTGAGCCCGGTCCGTTCGCGCTGCAGCGCTCCGGACAGCGCGACGAGCACGTTGAGCAGCGCCGGGGAGAGCGGGTAGACCCGCCGGAAGTCCTCCCAGGTGGCGCCGGTCGCGCCGGTGGCGTCGAGCAGCACGTCGCGGTCCCCGGGCCGGCTGGACTCGATGGCCGCGAACGCCTCGTCGAGCAGCCCGTCGGTGCCCTCGCGCGGCCGCAGCACCCGCTCGCGGACGATCGCGGGCAGGTTGGTGTCCTCCAGGCTGACGACGTCGAAACGCCCCGCCAGGTAGGAGACCTGCGCCTCCAGGTTCTTCACGTCCGCACCGGTGACGT
>JAKDLE010000802.1 GCA_030453005.1 Pseudonocardia sp.
GCTGATCACGAGCTTCCTCACCAGGGCGGGCGAGATGTTCGGCGACAAGCAGGTCGTCGGCTACGACGGCGGTCGCGAGGTGCACCGCTACACCTACCGGGACTACGCCGATCGCGTGCGGCGGTTGGCGGGGGCCCTCGTGGCGCTCGGGGTGCGCCCCGGTGACCGTGTGGCGACCTGTGCGTGGAACCACCACCGCCACCTCGAGCTCTACCTCGCCGTGCCACTCGCGGGTGCGGTGCTGCACACCGTGAACCTGCGCCTGGAACCCAATGAGATCGCCTACATCACCGGCCACGCCGAGGACGGCGTGCTGTTCGTCGACGGGTCGCTGCTGCCCCTGGTCGAGCGGGCCCGCCGGGAGCGGCCCGGGATGACCGTGGTGGTCATCGACGTCGACGCGGCGGACCGGGAGCCGGGCACCCTGCACTACGAGGAGCTCGTCGAGGCGGGTCCGGTGCTCGACGACCCGCCCGCGGTGGCGGAGGACGACCTCGCGGCGCTCTGCTACACGTCGGGGACGACCGGCGCCCCGAAGGGGGTCGGCTACACCCATCGCGCGCTCTACCTGCACACGTTCGCCGCCTGCCTGGCCGACGGGCACGCCATCGGTGAGCGCGACACCGTCCTGCACGTCGTGCCGATGTTCCACGCGAACGCCTGGGGCATCCCGTTCGCGGCGTTGATGTCGGGGGCGGCCCAGGTGCTGCCCGGCCCGCGTCCGGCGCCCGCCGACATCGCGCGGATCATCGCCGCCGAGCGCGCCACCTACGTGGGGATGGTGCCCACCGTCGCCGTCGACCTCGTGCGCCACGCCCGCGACACCGGCACCGATCTGACCAGCCTGCGTGCGCTGGTGCTGGGCGGTTCGACGCCTGCCCCGGAGCTGATCCGCTCCATCGAGGAGGACCTCGGCGTCCGCGCGTACCAGGGCTGGGGCATGACCGAGATCTCGCCGATGGGCACCTTCTCCCGACCACCCGCGGCGCTCGAGGACGACCCGGTGGCGCGTCGCGCGATCGTCCGCACGCAGGGCAGGCTGTTGCCGGGGCTCGAGTGGCGGCTCGTCGACGACGACCTGCGCGAGGTCCCCCGCGACGGCGTCCACCGCGGTGAACTGCTCCTGCGCGGGCCGTGGGTGGCCGACCACTACTACCGCGACGAGCACCCCGAGGCGTTCGTCGACGGCTGGCTGCGGACCGGCGACGTCGCCACCATCGACTCCGCCGGGTTCCTGGAGGTCGTCGACCGGGCGAAGGACCTGATCAAGAGCGGCGGCGAGTGGATCAGCTCGACGGCGCTGGAGCAGGCGCTGCTGACCCATCCGGGCGTGCGCGAGGCCGCCGTGGTCGCGGTGCCCCACGAGCGCTGGCAGGAGCGGCCGCTGGCCGTGGTCGTGATCGACCCCGTGGCGCGACCCAGCGCCGCGGACCTGCTCGCCCACCTGGAGGGGCAGGTGCCCGGGTGGTGGCTGCCCGAACGCGTCGAACTCGTCCCGGAGTTGCCGCGCACCAGCGTGGGGAAGATCGACAAGAAGCGTCTGCGCCTGCAGGTCGGATCGGACTTGTCGAGACCTCCAACCCGGTCCGCCGCGACGGCTCCCGCCGGCCCGGCGACCGCCCTAACGTCCGGCACGACCGACCCATCCACCCACCGCTGAGGAGAGACCGTGGCATACCTCGACGTCGAGGGCACTCGGCGAATCTACTTCGAACACCATCGCGGTTCCGGTCGGCCCGTCGTGCTCGTGCACGGCTGGGGGGCCACCGCCCGCTGCTGGGACACCGTGGCCCCCGCGTTGCGTGCCGAGGGCCACGAGGTCGTGCTGGTCGACCTGCGGTGCTGCGGGCGCTCGGACAACGACTTCGACGAGGTGTCCATCGCCGCGCTCGGTGCGGACGTCGCCCGGCTCTGTGAGCACCTCGGCCTGGACCACCCGGTCGTCAACGGATGGTCGCTGGGTGGGGCGGTCGCCGTGGACGCGGTCGCCCGGCTCGGCTCCGCGGCGGGCGGTCTGGTCCTCACGGGAGGGGCCAGCCCCCGGTACACCTCCGCGCCGGACTGGCCCCACGGCGACACCCCGGATGACGTCGAGGGGGTGCTGGCCGGTGCCGCGGCCGACCGCGCG
>JAKDLE010000803.1 GCA_030453005.1 Pseudonocardia sp.
GACCGCATCGCCGAGTGCGCGCTGGCCAACCAGGACGCGTTCGGCATCAGCTACGTGATCTGGAAGCAGCGCATCAACTACGGCGACGGCTGGGAGCGCATGGCCGACCGCGGCGGCGACACCGCCAACCACTACGACCACGTGCACGTGTCGTTCGAGCGCGACGCCGGGTCGGGCGAGCCGCTCGCCGCGCGCTGCGGCTGATTGCCCCGTCCGCCGGATTGTCCCCGCCCCGACGCGGGTAGGCCCCCGGCATGGCGGAGACAGTGGACGACGAACTGTGGGACGAGTTCCACCGCGTGGTGAACATGACCTCGCGCGAACTCGAGGACTGGCTGCGCACCCGCGACGCCGGTGAGGACGACGAGGCGCTTCCCGACCAGGCGGGCACTCCGACGGGCCGGGAGGTGCTCGCCGTGCTCGGCAAGCGCCGCGGCGACCTCACCGGGCAGGACGCGCACGTGATGCGTCGGGTCGTCGAGCGCGTGCACCGTCAGCGCCGCGACGACCTGGAGCCGACGGCGGGCCAGACGCCGTGGCGCCACCGGCTCATGTCGCTGGGCCACGACCCGCTCAAACCGGCTGAGCCTGCCTGAGCGGGTCGGATTCCGCTACTGCCCGCGCCCAGGCGCGTCCGGCGTCAGGGCGTGGCCTCGTGGCCGGGACGACCGGCCGTGCGCCTGCGCTGTTTCAACTCGGCCTCGAAGACGTGCCTGCGCCCCTGCATGGTCTCCTCGCGCACGGCTCGCTCCAGCTCGCGGAACGTGGCGTAGTAGCCGTCGTCCAACTCCTCGACGATCTGGAACCCCCCCCGCCCCTGGCTGACGTTGCGCCCGACGAGCTCGTCGGCCACCCGCCGGGCCAGCGCGTCGTGGCCCGCCGCGCGCAGGCCGTCGACGACGTCGTCGAGCATCGTGTCGGCGCCCCCCATGAGCTGGTGGAACTCGTAGAGCGCGCCACGCGCGCGCTCGATGCGCTCCAGCGACTCGGAGATCTTCCCCGCGGTGGCGACGAGATCGTCGGAGGCGCCGTCGGGGCGGGCGTGGGCGTCGTCGAGGGCGGTCACGCTGCGCGGTTCCCCGTTCGCCGAGGGCGCAAACGCGGGCCCTGGGCGAAACCGGGCCGCCGGTGGCGCGGGGCGTCCTAGCGTCGGGCACACCCCACGAGAGGACGCTCCATGCACCACCCTCCGCACCAGCTGACGCAGTCCGTCACGGTGCTCACCGACCACCCGGACGCCACGACCGAGTACCTGCTCGACGCGCGGGTCGTGATGATCGGCGGCGAGGTCGACGACGCGACGGCCCACCGCGTCGTCGCGCAGCTGCTGCTGCTCGCCGCCCGGGACCCGCGCCGCGACATCACGCTCTACGTCCACTCCCCCGGCGGCTCGCCGGTGGCGGCCCTCGCGATCCTCGACACGATGCAGCTCATCGCGCCCGACGTCGCGACGTGCGCGGTCGGCGTCGCCGTGTCGGCGGGCCAGCTGTTGGTGACGGCGGGCGCGCCGGGCAAGCGCTCCGCCCTGCGGCACGCGCGGCTGCGGATGGGGTCGGCCGCGGTCGGGCTCGGCGACGCGGCCGTGCGCGAGCAGCTGCGCCGCGAGATCGCCGAGGTCACCGCGCGGCGCAGCGGCCGGGCCCAGGAGCGGGTCCTCGCCGACGGCGGGCGCTGGTTCAGCGCCGTCGAGTCGCGCGGGCACGGGCTGGTCGACGTCGTGGCGGGGTGAGCCGGGCCCAGTGCGCCGGGCGGGTGAGCGCGGCGGGCAGCACGGTGGTGTCGTCGCCCCGGGCCGCGTCGAGCTGGGACTGCACGCAGAACAGGACGCCGCGCAGGTCCGCGCCGCGGACGTCGGCACCGCGCAGGTCGGCACCCAGCAGGTCGGCGCCACGCAGGTCGACGCCACGCAGGTCGGCCCCGATCAGCAGGGCGGCGCGCAGATCGGCGTACCGCAGGTCGTCTCCGCGCAGGTCCGCGCCCAGCAGCGGCGCACCGCTGTGGTCGCTCCCCCCGGCGTCCCGCGTCTCCGCACTGGCGCGGCGCAGCAGGGCCGCGGTGTCGCGGCGGTGTCCCGCGACGTCGAGCGCGGCGAGCTCGTCGGCCGAGTCGTTCGCCAGGCGCTCGG
>JAKDLE010000804.1 GCA_030453005.1 Pseudonocardia sp.
TACCCGGTGCTCGGCGGGCGGTACCGGTTGGAGGGGTTGCTCGGCGCGGGCGGGATGGCCGACGTCCACCGCGCGGAGGACCTGCGGCTGCACCGACCCGTCGCCGTCAAGGTCTTCCGGCCCGGTACCGACCCCGACGGCGAACGGCGCTTCCGCGAGGAGGCCCAGCTGCTCGCCAACCTGCGCCACCCGGGCCTGGTCGCCGTGCACGACTTCGCCGTCGAGCAGCAGCGGGCCTACCTCGTGATGGAGCTCGTCGACGGCCCGACCCTCGGCGCCGAGCTGGCGCGCGAGCGGTACGAGCCCGCGAGCGCCACCCAGGTCGGGCTGGAGCTCGCCCGGGTGCTCGCCTACGTGCACGGCGAGGGCGTGGTGCACCGCGACGTCAAGCCGTCGAACATCCTCGTCGACCACGACGGGCGCTTCCGCCTGGCCGACTTCGGGATCTCCCGCCTCGTCGGCGCGTCCAGGCTCACCTCGGCGGACCTGGCCACCGGCACCGCCGCCTACCTCTCCCCCGAACAGGTGCGGGGCGAGTCGGCCGGCCCTCCCGCCGACGTCTACGCGCTCGGCCTGGTGTTGCTGGAGGCACTGTCCGGCAGGCGCGAGTACCCCGGTGACGGGTGGGAGGCCGCCGAGGAGCGGCTGCGGCGGCGCCCCTCGGTGCCGCGCGGCCTGCCCGAGCCGCTGCGCAGCACCCTGGAGGCGATGACCGCCACCGAGCCGGGGCGCAGGCCCGAGGCCCGGGAGGTCGCGGCTCGGCTCGGCCGCACACCCGTGGTGCAGGCTCCGGTGCCCGCGGGCGGACGCGGTGGGCGCGCGGCGCTGATCGCGCTGGCCGTGGTGGCCCTGCTCGTCATCGCGGTGTTCGCGTTCACCCGGGGCGACGACCCGGCCGACACCGCTGCGCAGCCCGTGGCTCCCACCACCGGGGAGCAGACCACCGAACCGGCCGAGGAGACGCCCGCCGAGGAGACCACCGCCGCGCCAGAGACGACGGCGCCGGACACCGACGACGGCGGGCTGCCTGCGATCCCCACCGCGCTGCCCGACCTGCCGGACCTCCCCGACCTCCCCTCGTCGCTGCCCGAGCTGCCCACGATCCCGCAGCCGATCCAGGACGACGCCCGCAACCTGTGGGAGCAGTTCACGGACTGGCTGTCCCGGCTGTTCTGACGCCCGACCGAGCCGTGGACCGGCGGGCGGCGATGACCTCGCGCACCTCGGCGGCGGCCTGCAGGGGGTCCCGGTGCTCCCAGACACGGACGCTGACCCAGCCTGCCTCGCGCAGGCGTCGGTCGGTGTCGCGGTCGCGTCGGCGGTTGGTCTCGACTTTCTCGGCCCAGAAGCCGGCGTTGGTGACCGCGACGGTGTGGTGTTCGGGACAGCCGTGCCAGAAGCAGCCGTCGAGGAAGACCGCCACCTTGGCGCGCGGGAACACCAGGTCCGCGGTCCGGCGGACCGTCGGGATGGGCCGGGTGGAGACGCGGTAGCGCAGCCCGAGGGCGTGCACCGCCCGTCGGAGCGCGAGCTCGGGGCGGGTGTCGCGACCGCGGTTGGCCCGCATGCTCGCCCGCACGCCGGACGACGACGCCCACGACTTCCCGCGACGCGGCGACGGCTGCTCGGACATCGCTGCGAGTGTAGGTCGGTGCGCCGCGCGGGCCCCGGGGAGCGCGGTGCATAGCCTGACGTCCGTGCCCCGCTCCCCGACCCTGATCGACCTGTTCGCGGGCTGCGGCGGCATGACCGCCGGGTTCGTCCGCCACGGTTTCGTCCCCGTCCTCGCCGTCGAGCACAACCTGCACGCCGCCGCCACCTACGCCGCGAACTTCGGCGAGCACCACATGCGCTGGGGCGACGTCGCCGAGATCACCGACGACGACATCCCCGACGCCGACGTCGTCATCGGCGGCCCGCCGTGCCAGGGCTTCTCCAACCTGGGCAGCCGCGACGTCGACGACCCGCGCAACCAGCTGTGGAAGCAGTACCTGCGGTTCGTCCAGGTCGCCCGCCCGCAGGTGTTCGTGATCGAGAACGTCGACCGGTTCCGCACGAGTGCGGAGTTCGGGCTCCTGCTCGACGCGGCCGACGGCGGCATGATCGCCGACTACGAGCTCACCC
>JAKDLE010000805.1 GCA_030453005.1 Pseudonocardia sp.
CGGAAGCGCTCCACGAGCTCGCCGCGTGGCGGGAGGTGCAGGCATGAGGTTCACGCGCGGCGAGCACCGCGTCGGCGAACTCCGGGTCGTTGACGTGGTGCGGCACGCGGACGACCCGCCCCGGCTCGCGGACCTCCTCCTCGAGCGTCTCGAACAGGGCGGTGTCGGCGTCGGGGTCCCAGAACGGCATGCCGGGCGCGTCGAGCGCGGACACGCCACCGGTCGGCAGCAGGAACCGCACCGGCCCGTCACAGGCATTGATCTTGTGGGCCAGGAAGTGGGCGATGCCGACGCACTCCTCGCGGGTGGTGCGCATCAGCGTCACCTGCGGGTTGTGCTCGTAGAGCAGGCGTCCCCGCAGCGGGACCGTGTCGGGCGCGCCGAAGTTGACCATGTCGAGCGCACCGCAGGACCCGACGTAGGGCACCCGGGTGCGGGCGATCGCGTCGAGCCGGTCGGGCCCCGCGGCGAACACGCCTCCGACGAGCAGGTCGGCGATCTCGGTGGTGGTGAGGTCCAGGACCGAGGCGACCAACCCGTCGTCGACGAGCTTCTCCATCGCCCTCCCACCGGTGCCGGTGGCGTGGAAGACGAGCGGGTCGACCGCGTCGCCGAGCCGGTCGACCACCGCGGTGACGCACGCGGTGGTGACGCCGAACATCGTGAGCCCGACGGCCGGGCGGTCGGCGACGACGGGCACCTCGTGGGTGACCATCCCGGCCAGCGCGTGCGCCGCGTTGCCCAGCACCCTCCGCGAGATCCGGTTGAGCCCGGCGACGTCGGTGACGGAGTACAGCATCGCGATGTCGGAGGCGCCGACGTAGGGCGCGACGTTCCCGGACGCCACCGTCGACACCATGATCTTCCCGACGCCCACCGGCAGCGCCCGCATCGCCGGCGTGATCAGCGCGGTGCCACCGGAGCCGCCGAGACCGAGCACGGCGCCGATGTCGCGGCGGGAGAGCAGGAACCGCTCCAGCGCGACGGCCATCGCGGCGACCGCGGGCCCGCGGTCGCCGGTGAACACCGCGTCGACCCCGTCCGGATGGTGCGCGGCGACCTCGTCGGCGCCGACGTCGGCACCGGGCGCGTCCCGACGGCGGGTGGAGACGTCGACCGCCACCACCTCGGCGCCCGCGGCGCGCACCAGTCCCGCGACGTGGTCCAGCTCGACGCCCTTGGTGTCGTGGGTGCCGATGACGTAGGCGAGGCTCATGGGTCGTGTCTAGTGCACGCCCGGCCGCGATGCAGGCACCGTCGTGGTCGGGATCGACGAGCGGAGCCGGTCGGCGTCCGGGTACGCCGCCGCCGGCCGCACCGTGATCGGCATCGGGGAACCCGCAGCAGGCCCCGGCGCGCCGCCCGTTCCCGGACGACGATCACTGGTAGGTGCCCGGTTCGGGTCCACCCGGAGGCACCGGTGCTGGGCCTGCGAGCAGGCGGGCGGCCAGGTCGTCGGCGGTGACGCGCGGGCGGGCCGTGCGTGGGCGCCCGCCCCGGGTCGGCGCGGCGCGAGGTGGCGGGAGCACCACGGCGCCTGCCGCGTCCTCCGGCATCGGCGCGAACCCGGCGCCGCGCAGCGCCTTGAGCACGTCGGTGGGCGCAACGGAGCACGTCAGGACGGTGGGCGCGATCCTGCTCAGCCCGAGCCTGGCCAGGCTGCGGGTGTGCAGGATCTCGGCGACCTCGCCCTCGTCGCCGGTGACGCAGCACCGCACCTCCCGCACCCGGACGCCGCCGTGTCGGCGGGCGACGTCGGAGACGAGGTAGTCCAGCGGCTGGGGCAGCTCGCGGTCGGATACGGCGCGCAGCTCGGCGCGCAGGGCCTCGGCCGTCCAGCCCTCGTCCATCGCCGCGCGCACCGTGGCCGGGGTGAACCGCCAGGTGGCCGCGACGCCCCGGCTCTCCGCGGTGGCCGCCGCCGCCAGCAGCCGCGCGGCCGCGGCGGAGGGCTGCCCGGACACGACGGCGGTGAGGTCGGACTGCAGCACCAGCATCCCCCGCTGCTCCGGCAACAGCTCCGCCGCGCGACGGGCCAGCTCACCGGCCGCGGGCGCAGCGGCGACCTCGACGAGCAGCTCCCCCAACGCCGTCAACCGGTCGCCGGAGACCAGCCCGAGCA
>JAKDLE010000806.1 GCA_030453005.1 Pseudonocardia sp.
TGCGTCGGTGCGGGGTGCAGCCGGGTCTGCACGTCGAGGCGATCCACCCGTCGTTGCAGGTAGGTCACGTGGGCGGTGAGGGTGTCGGCGACGTCGGGGCCGAGCTCGGCGCGGGTGGCGCGAAGGGCGCCGCGGGCGCTGCTCTCGGCCAGTGCGGCCGAGTGCACCGGGTTCGCCCCATCCCAGCCCGCGTCGTGGCGGGCGCGGTGGCTGAACTCCTCGAGCATCTGGGCCGCGGCGACCCGGTCGGGGTCGAGTCGGTCCAGAGCCTGCGTGACCGCATCGCCCCAGGCCGGCTCCGCGTCCATCACGTCGAGCAGGTCGTGGCGCATCTCCTCCAACGCGGCCGCCAAGAAGGTGATCCGCACGACCCGATCAGGCCACGTCGTGGCCGTGGTGATCCCACCAGCCAGCTGCTCGACGAGTTCCTGCGCTCGCCCCGCGACCGCGACGAGCGCGTCCGGCCGGGCTGCGGCGGGAGCGATCGGCTCCGCCTGATCCCCGGTCGACCCGGGCGGGTCGGGTTCAGCTGATGGCCCACCCGGCTCCTGCGGTACCGGTGTCGATGAGGCGCGTCGTGGGGGCGGCAATGGCGTGCCGCCGGGGTCGATCCGCCTCGGGTCGGTGGGTTGGTCGGTGACTTCGAACAGCCCTAACTGCGTGTCGTCTACCGCAGCGGAAGACCGTCGCTTCGCAGATCGTCCTCCACGAGCTGAGCGAGCTCCTGCGCCAGCGCGCTGCGCGGGTCGCTGGGCAGCTCCAGACCGTCCTCGCCGCGCGCCTGCAGCAGATACTCCGCCTTGATCGTGAACCACTCCGAACGGGTCGGCCACAACCGCGTCGCCAGAGCCGTCACCGCCGGGCTCGGCTCCGATCGCCGCAGTGTCCGCCACCGGTCGGGGTCGCCCCAGTCCACCGCGCCGACCGAGTCCTCGGTCGTCGTCGGGTCCTGCTCGGACTCGGCCGGTCCCGGTCCGGTCCGGATCAGCGCGTACAGCTCCTGGCTCAGTACCTGCTCGCGGCCCTGCCACGCCGCGTTGTTGATCAGCCCGACCGTCGTCATGTAGTCCGGCTCGCGACCCATCCGCTCGGTCCACGCCGCGATCGCCGCGTCGCTGCGTTGCGCCGCCAACTCCGCCGCGAGCAGGCTCAGTCGTGCCGTCTCCCGGTCCACGAACACGCTGCGCTGCTCCGCGCTCCACTCCCGGGGCAGCTCCACGTACTCCCGGTAGACCTGATCGACGTCGTTGCGGATCGTGCTGCTCATGCCCCGGCTCCTCCGTGTCGCCGAACAGACCCGGCTCCGCGGCCGCGGAAGAGTGGATCCGAGTGCCCACCGGCCGAGTACAATCACGTCCCCCCACGTTGTCCGGCTGATCGCCGCGACCGGCCGCAGCACCCCCGGACGAGGGTGACCGGGCCTGTGAGGCTACCGGAGTCGAAACTCGATCCGTCGCGGGCGCCGAGTCCGTCCCCGCGCCCCCCTCGCGGGCAGGGGCGCGCTGCCCACCGGATCCGTCGATGCGGGATCGGATCCACTCCCACCGCTGACCGCGCACCGGGTCCGTTGTCTCGGCCCTGTCGATCAACTGTCGGGCCCGGCTCAGGTCGCGCTCCTCGAATGCCTCGAACGCCTCCTGGGAGAACCTGTCGGCGGCGTGGGTGCGTTCGAGGCGTCGGCGGTCGATCTCCTCGTCGGAGAGGCCTCCGCGCTGCAGCAGTTCCGGGTGCCCGCGCACGTAGTCGGCCATCCAGTCCCACTCTGCGGTGGTTCCGCCGGTGACGTGGCCCTCGAACACATAGCGGGCCGCGCTGTCTGGTCCTGGGGTAGGCGAATGCACACCGCCGTAGCGACCCGCGAAGTCCTCCATGGTCTGCACGAGCAGGGCCCGGCGCGCCGGGGACATGCCGGGAGGGTCGACCGGCTCACCTGATGGACGGCGCGCAGACCGCTGTTGAAACTCACGTTCGGTCATGTCAGCCACCGGCCGGGCCGACCAGCACGAAGCTGCACGAGATCCACGCCACCGGACGCGACGTCCACCGCATCCGCGACCTGTTCGCGCTCAGCATCACCGCCGCCCTGCGCTACACGGCCGTGCTCGAGCATCCCGACCCC
>JAKDLE010000807.1 GCA_030453005.1 Pseudonocardia sp.
AGCACGCCGGCAGCCCCGTCGACGAGCCCGACGGCGTCGTGGCCTGGCAGCTCTCCGCCCGCACCGCCGAGGGTCTCGCCGACCAGGCCCTGCGCCTGGCCGACCACCTCGCCGACCACCCCGCCCGATCCGCCGACGTCGCCCGCGCGCTCACCAGCACCCGCTCCCGGTTCGCGCACCGGGCCACGCTTGTCGGCGACCGGACCGACCTGGATGCCCAGCTGCGCGCCCTCGGCACCGGTGCGCCGCACCCCGCCACCGTCGTGGGGGAGACGGGCGCGCCGCGGCGCACCGTGTTCGTGTTCCCCGGCCAGGGCGGCCAGTGGGCCGGCATGGGGGCCGAGCTGCTCGCCACCACGCCCGTGTTCGCCGCCGCCGTCGCCCGCTGCGACGCGGCGCTGCGCCCGCACGTCGACTGGTCGGTCACCGACCTGCTCGCCGGCGCGGCCGACAGCCCGTCGCTCGCCCGCGTCGACGTCGTGCAGCCCGCGCTGTGGGCGATGATGGTCGGGCTCGCCGAGGTGTGGCGGGCCTGCGGCATCGAACCCGACGCCGTCGTCGGCCACTCGCAGGGCGAGATCGCGGCCGCCTGCGTCGCCGGCGCGCTGAGCCTCGAGGACGGCGCGCTGGTCGCGGCCCGCGATCCGGATCAGGGACGCGGGCGGATGGCGTCGCTGCCGCTCTCGGCCGACGACACCCACGCCGCCCTCGCCGAGGCCGGGGGCGACGTCGGCATCGCCGCACTCAACGGGCCCCGCACGACCGTCGTCTCCGGGGACGCCCACGCCGTCGCCGGGCTGGTCGCCGGGCTCGTCGCCCGTGGGGTGGACGCCCGGCTCGTCGACGTCGACTACGCCTCGCACTCCGCCCACGTCGACGCCCTCACCGAGGAGCTGACCGCGGCGCTCGCGCCCGTCGCCCCGGGCCCGTCGCGAGTGCCGTTCTACTCGGCCGTGCACGCCGCCGCCGTCGGTGGCGAGACGCTCGACGGCGCCTACTGGATCGAGAACCTGCGCAGGCCCGTCCGGTTCGCCGACACCGTCACCCGCCTCCTCGACGACGGGCTCACCCGGTTCGTCGAGCCGTCGCCGCACGCCGTGCTCGCCGTCGGGATCGACAGCGCCGCGGCCGGGCACCCGCGGGCCGCCGAGGTCACCGTGACCCCCACGCTGCGCCGCGACGCCGCCGCCCGCGTCCGCCTGCTGACCGCGCTGGCCGGGGTGCACGCCGACGTCGACCTCACGCCGGTGCTTCCGGGGGGCCGCCCGGTGCCGCTGCCCACCTACCCGTTCCGGCGGCGGCGCTACTGGATCACCGCGCCGACCGCCACCACCCGCGCCAGTGGGCACGCCCTGCTCCCGCAGCTGCGCAGGCCCGCACCCGACGGCACGCTGATCCTCACCGGCAGGCTCGCCAGCCGCGACATCTCCTGGCTCGCCGACCACGTCGTCGACGGCCGGGTGCTCGTGCCCGGCGTCGCGATGCTGGACGCGGCCGTGCACGCCGCAGGCCTCGTGGGCTGCGCCGAGATCGACGAGCTGACCCTGCTGGTGCCGCTGGAGGTCCCGGCCGACGGCGCGGTCGACGTGCAGCTCACCGTCGGCGCACCCGACGGCGAGCAGGCCCGTGAGCTGTCGCTGCACGCCCGGGTCGGCGAGGACGGCAGGTGGACGCTGCACGCCACCGGCCGAGCCGTCCCCGGCGCGGGCAGCTGGCCCGGCCCCGGCCCGCAGGCGCTCCCGGGCACCGGCGAGTCCCGCGACCCCGACGCCCTGTATGCAGGGCTCGCGGACGCCGGGTACGGCTACGGCCCGACGTTCCGCGGTGTCCGCGCCCTGGAGGGCGAGGCGGGCGGGGTGCTCGCCACCGTGGCGCTCGACGCCGACACCGACCCGTCCGGGCACGCCGTGCACCCGGCCCTCCTCGACGCCTGCCTGCACCCCCTGCTGCCCCCGGATCCCGACACCGGCGCCGGTCCGCGGCTGCCGTTCACGTTCTCGGGGGTGCGGGTGCTGGCCACCGGCGCCCGCGCCGGAGTGGCCCGGCTCGTCAGCGCCCCAGTCAGTGCCCCGGGGGAGACCTCCGGCGACACCTTCGGGGTCACGCTGTGGGATCC
>JAKDLE010000808.1 GCA_030453005.1 Pseudonocardia sp.
CCGAGCGCGAGCTGAAGCAGATCCGCACGCTGGGTGCCCAGCGGGCCCGAGCGGTGATCGTCGCCGGCTCCGGCTACACCGACGCCCGTCGCGAGGCTGCCGCCCGCGAGCTGCTCGCCCGCTACGAGTACGTTGGCGGCCGCGCGGCGGTGGTCGGTCGGCACTTCCTCGGGGTCGACGCCGTCCTTCCCGACAACTCGGGGGCCGCGGCCTTGACAGCGCGGCACCTGGTCGAACTCGGCCACCGAGACCTGGTAGTCACTGCCGCTGCCGGGGTCGGAGTCGGAGTCGGAGTCGCCGAGGATCCAGGGGCGCGGGATGTGCAGTGCGTAGAGGACGAACGGCCCCGTCGGACCGTCGACCTCGATGCGTTCCCCGGGCAGGTCCGCTCCGGCCCCCTCCAGCAGCCGCAGGGGGTATCGGCTGAAGACCCCGATCCGGGGGTCGTCCGCGGTGCCGACGAGGTGGTGCGGGTAGGTCACCTCGAACTCCTCCCGCACCTCGTCGGAGAGCTCGGGCACCACCCACAGGTCGGCGTCGACCGGACGTAGGGCCTCCAGCGGCTTGCCCTGATCGTCGACGTTGGCCGCCGCCACGACCATCCCACCGGGAGCGGCCACCGCGCCCGCGTCGGCGGGCAGCCAGGGCCCGACCACGGCGACGGTGCCCGCGACCAGCGTGGACAGTGCCGCCGCCAGGGCCCCGGCCCGGATCCGCGGGCGCCCGACGGCGACCAGCACGGCCGCCGCGACGACACCCCCGGCCAGGAGGGGGAGCAGGATCGCGATCAGGTCGGTGAGCGGGCCGGGCACGTCGCGCACCAGGAACCACGTCCACGGCAGCACCGCTACCGCGACGCACCATCCGAGGCCCCGTCGCCCGAGGCCCCGTCGCCCGAGGCCCCGTCGCCCGAGGCCCCGTCGCCCGAGACCCCGTCGCCCGGTCGCCCGCGGTCCCCCCGTCACTCGCTGTCCTTCGTCCGGTCCCCCGGCAGTGTTGCGGTCGATCGGGCGTGACCTACCCCTCGGTGACGAACGGGCTCGAGGCGATCTCGGTGCCGTCGTCGAGCGTCGCGATCTCGAAGTCGCCGAACACGCCTGCCACCTCGCGCTGCAGGTGGCGCAGACACTCGACGGCCAGCGCCCGGATCTCGACGTCGGCGTGCTCCGTGGCCCGCATCGCGATGAAGTGGCGCCAGGCCCGGTAGTTGCCGGTGACGACGATGCGACTCTCGGTTGCGTTGGGGAGAACGGCGCGAGCAGCTTGTCGCGCTTGTTTCCTGCGAAGAGTGGCGTTGGGGACGTCGGCGAAACGCTTCTCCAGACCCTCCAGCAGCTCCTCGTAGGCCTTGACCGAGGCGGCCGCGGCGTCGGCGAACAGCGCATGCAGCTCGGGATCGTCGGCGATCACCTCGGGCTCGACCATCGCCGCGTCGCGCTCGGGCACGTACCGCTGCGAGAGCTGGCTGTAGGAGAAGTGGCGGTGGCGGATCAGCTCGTGGGTGAGCGAGCGGGAGACGCCGGTGAGGTAGAAGCTCACCGAACCGTGCTCCAGGACCGACAGGTGCCCCACCTGGAGGATGTGGCGCAGGTAGCCGGCGTTGGTGGCGGTGGCGGGGTTCGGCTTGGCCCACGACTGGTAGCAGGCGCGCCCGGCGAACTCGGCGAGCGCCTGACCCCCGCCTGCGTCGGTGCTCCACGGGACGCCGTCGGGCACCGTGAACTCGGTCTTGGCCACGAGTTGGACGGTGAGCGGCACGGTCTCGGGCATGGGCGTCAGGGTAACCGGGAGCCCCGACAGTCCCGGGGGGCGCTCCGTGACGTCAAGTGCCGCCGTTTGCGCCTTGACTGGCGTCACAGATGACGCCAATGTGATGTCATGGATATCAGCCAGTACGTCTCCCGGTTGGGGGACGACCTCGTCTCCGCCGCCGCGGCAGGCGACGAGCAGACGCAGCGCATCGCCGCCCGGCTCGGCGCCGCGATCGAGCCCGCGGCCCGGCTCGCCGTCATGAACGCCCTCGCCGACCTCGCCGCGGAGGTCACCGCGGCGCTGGGCGACCGCACCGTCGACGTGCGGCTCGACGGCCGCGACGTGCGCGTCGTGGTCTCGCCC
>JAKDLE010000809.1 GCA_030453005.1 Pseudonocardia sp.
CGTCATCGGGCAGCGGCGGTGTGCCGGGCAGGGTGTCCGTCGTCGCCTCCCCGAGCACCGTCCGCTGGGCGTAGGGGTAGCCCTCGACGGTGGTGTAGCCGTCGATGATCCAGGTGATCCGCCCGTCGACCACGGCCGGGTAGGGGTCCGAGTCCAGGGTGAGCCACGGCGCGGCCGCCGCCACCCGCTCCCGCGGATCCTGGCGGAAGATCACGCGCGAGTTCTCGCCGACCGCCTCGTTGAACACGATGTTGCGCTCCCCGAAGTAGGCGGCGAACGCCAACCGGTTGGCCCACCCGTCGATCGGGACGCCGCCCGCGCCGTCGTAGGTGAACGGGGTGCCGTCGATGTCGTACTCGCGGGGCGGCGCACCGGGGTCGCCGCCGACGATGACGTAGCTCTCGATCAGCTCGCCGAAGTACACGCGCGGCTGTTCGACGGGGATGGCGCCCTGACCGCTGGTGTCGCTGACCGTGAACACGGGGTAGCCGCCCGAGCCCCCGGTCCGACCGTCGACGCGGTCCGCCCTGGCGGCCACGAAACCGTCACCGTGGGTGTAGATCGTGTGCTCGTTGATCCAGCTGCGCTGGTTGCCCGCGAGCGAGGCGGTCTCCAGCTCGCGCACCGCCACGATGTAATCCTGTACCTCCCCGCCCACCTCGTAGCGGTCGACGTCGAGCTTGGCCGGGAACCCGTAGAAGTTCTCCCGCTGCTGGAGCTGCGTGAACGTCGGCGACAGGATCGTGGGGTCCAACAGCCGGATGTTGGACACCGTGGCCTCCTCGTCGGCGAGCTGGGCCACCGTCGGCTGCCCGCCGCCGGAGTAGTCGACGTACTCGACCTGCTCCGGGCCGATCCCGTAGGCCTCGCGGGTGGCCGCGATGTTGCGCTCGATCGGCACCGCCTCCCGGTCCCTGGCGTTGGGTTCGACGGAGAGCCGTTGCAGCAGCGCGGGCCACGCCGCGCCGACCAGGATGACCGAGAGCAGCAGCAGAGCCGTGGCGATCCCGGGAATCACCGGTGCCCGCAACGCCGCTCCGACGAAGAACGCGACCGCGCAGACGACGGCGATGCCCGCCAGGAGGGTCGTGCCCGGCAGCCCGGCGTTGAGGTCGGTGAAGGTGGCCCCGGTGAACAGGTCGCTGCGGTCGGAGGACAGCAGCTCGTAGCGGCCGAGGAACCAGCCCGCGCCCAGCAGCAGCACGCCGATCCCGGCGAGCACACCGAGGTGGAGGACGGCGGCACGGGAGACGAACGGCCGGTCCTGCTCCCACCGCAGCCCACCGACGAGCAGGTGCACGACCGACACGCCCACCAGACAGATCACGACCGCGGTCGTGCCCCAGGCCAGCACGGCCTGGTAGAAGGGCAGGTCGAAGACGTAGAAGCCGACGTCGAGGCCGAACTCCGGATCGGCGATCCCGAAGGGCTGACCGTGCAGGAACATCTGCGCGGTCCGCCAGCCGTTCTGCGCGACCGCCCCGGCCAGCACGCCCACCAGGACCGGCACGCCGATGCCGAACAGGCGCGTCCGCGCCACGACGCGGCCGCGGTAGCGGTCGATCGGGTTCTCCGCCCGACTGTCGCCGGGGATCAGGATCGGGCGGCTGCGGTAGGCGAGGACCAGTGCGAGCGCGAGCGTGCCGCCGACCACGACCCCGACCACGGCGAACAGCGCCAGCCGGGTGAGCAGCACCGTCGTGAGCACCTCGCGGTATCCGACGGTCCCGAACCACAACCAGTCGACGTAGGTGCGCAGCACCGCGGATCCGGCGAGGAACGCCACGACGAGTGCGCCGAGGCCGGTCAGAACCCATCGTGCTCGGCGGGACAGGGTCGGACCATGGGCTGTCGGTGGAACCACCACGAACGCGTTCCCCTCCTGGTCTTCGACGACTACGACACCGCGACAACGACCGCGGCGACGCATCCGTTCCATCGTCGCGCGAGCGGCGTTCGGCCCGCGTCAGATCGTCAGCCGGCCGTCAGGTGGCGGATTCGGGTCCCGAGCCCCGCAGGGCGATCCGGGTCGCGGCGGCAGCGGTGTCCCCGCAGCGGCGTGCGCCAGACGGTGATCACTGCCGGCGTCACGGTGGGTGAGGTGGCTGCGGAAC
>JAKDLE010000810.1 GCA_030453005.1 Pseudonocardia sp.
CGCGCCGTGCCGGGCCACCCAGTGCCCGTGGCTGCTCGCGACGAAGTCCGGGGCGCGGCGGGCGAGGCGGGCGTCGGTGATGCTGCGGGACAGGAAGTGGTAGGCGAACTGCCACGGCTCGAAGTGGTCGTGGTAGCGCCCGAAGTGCTCCCACCAGGCCAGGCTCGGGCGCGCCGAGTCCTGGATCCGGTCCACCGACGGGCGCGCGGCCGCCTCGTAGGCGGCGAGCGCGGTGGGGAGGTCGGGGTGGGCGACGAGCGCGGCGGACAGCGCGACCGCGTCCTCCATCGCCATCTTCGTGCCGGAGCCGACGGAGAAGTGCGCGGTGTGCACGGCGTCGCCGAGGAACGCGACCGGCCGCGGGTCGGTGACGCTCCAGCGCGGCGAGCGGCGGGTGCGGAAGTTGCCCCAGCGCGAGTTGTTGGTGAGCAGCTTCGCGCCGTCGATCTGGTCGGCGAACAGCTCCTCCAGGTACGACTTCGCCTTCTCGTCACTCGTCCCGGGGGCAGCGTCGGTGTCGAACCCGTCGAGGCCCGCCGCCCGCCACGACGCCTCGTCGGTCTCCACGATGAACGTGCTCACGGAGTCGGAGATCGGGTAGCCGTGCACGGCGAACACGCCGTGCGGGCCGCGCTCGTGCACGAACGTGAGCCCGGAGAACAGGTAGTCGGTGCCGAACCAGATGAACTTCGCGGTGGCGGTGTCCAGGCTGGACTCCAACCCCACCTGCGCGCGCAGCGTCGAGCCGGTGCCGTCGGCCGCCACGACCAGGTCGAAACCGGAGAGATCCGCGAGCGTCACCGGGGTGGAGAAGTGCAGCGTGGCGCCGAACCCGCGCGCCCGGTCCTGCAACAGCCCGAGCAGCACCGGGCGCGAGATCGCCGCCATGCCGTTGCCGCCGCAGCGCAGCACGTCGCCCTTGAGCCGCACCTCGATGTCGTCCCAGTGCACGCCGTGGGAGCGCAGGCCGTCACGCAGTACCGGGTCGGCCTCGTCGATGGCCACGAGCGTGCGGTCGGAGAACACCACCCCGAAGCCGAACGTGTCGTCGGCGCGGTTGCGCTCGAAGAGCGTGACCTCGATCGTCGGATCGGCCTTGCCCAGCAGCGCGGCCAGGAACAGCCCGCCCGGCCCGCCGCCGACGATCCCGACCTTCACGGCGCCACGCAGGTGTTGCGGCACTCGCCGACACCCTCGACGCGGGTGACCACCTCCGAGCCCGCGTTCAGGTACCGCGGCGGCGTGCGCGCGTGGCCGACCCCGCCCGGCGTGCCGGTGGCGATGAGGTCGCCGGGCACCAACGTGATGATCCCCGAGAGGTAGGAGACGAGGAACGCGGCGCCGTGCACGAGGTCGGACGTGTCGGCCTTCTGCATCTGCTCGCCGTCGACGGTGCACGAGATCGCGCCCGGCGCGGCGTCGGTCACCAGCCACGGGCCGACCGGCGTGGACGCCTCGAACGTCTTGCCCTGCAGCCACTGCACCGAGCGGTACTGGAAGTCGCGGGCGGTGACGTCGTTGACGACGGTGTACCCCGCGATGGCCGCGGCGGCCTCCTCGGGCGAGGCGTCGCGCACCTCGGACCCGACGACGACGCCCAGCTCGGCCTCCCAGTCGACCTGCTCCGAGCCGGTGGGCAGCGTGATCGGGTCGTACGCGCCGATCAGCGACCGCGCGAACTTCGCGAACAGCGTGGGGTGCTCCGGGAGCTCGCGACCCATCTCCAGGATGTGCGTGCGGTAGTTCAGCCCGACGCAGACGATCTTCTCCGGGAACGGCACCAGCGTCGCGTAGTCCAGCCCGTCGAGCGCGTACCGCCGACCGGTGGCCGCCGCCGCCTCCGCCCGCCAAGCCGGCCTGCGCAGGAACGCCGTGAGGTCCGGCGCCCCGAGGTCGACGGCGGCGTCGTCGTCGACGCGGACCGCGCGGGTGCCCTCGGGGGTCCGGATCGTGGCCAGTCTCATGAGATCTCCTCGCGGACCAGGCCCAGTGCTGCGTAGACGGGGTCGTCGGAGAACCGGAAGGCGGGCAGGGCCGCCCCCCGGGCCGCCCCGCGGGGCGCCCCGCCCCCCGGGGCCCCCCCCCACCCCCCCGGGGCGGCCCCCGCA
>JAKDLE010000811.1 GCA_030453005.1 Pseudonocardia sp.
GGCGGCCCGACCCGTGGCGGCGCGGCCCGGCCGGAGCGGACCGGGAGGCGTCGTGGCATCCGGTGGCGCTCGTCGTCGCCGGGGCGCTGGTGGTACTCCTCGGCGCGGGCGCCGGGTGGACGGTCACGCGGCTGCTGGGGGGCCAGTCGCCGCTGGGCACGATCACCGTCACCTCCGCGGGCACCGAGCTGCGGGGGCATCTGGACCGGCTCGGCTTCGACGCGGGCGTGCCCGTCGGATGGTCGGAGTTCCCGGTCGAGACGCTCGACGGCGAGCGGATCGTGTCCTTCGTCAGCCCGGACGGCACCGAGGAGCTGACGGTGCGCCGCATGGCGAGCGCGGAGGCGGCCACCGCCGCGCTCACCCCGGATGTGCTCGGCGTGGACGCCGTGACGGAGCGCACCCCGCTCGACGACGACCGGCTCCGCTACCGCACGAACCGCGACGGCCAGGAGCGCGTCACCTGGATGGAGATCGTCCCGAGCGGCGACGGAGGGGTCTGGACGGTGCGGCTCACGGTGCCCGGCGACCGCAGTGAGGCCAGGACATCGGCGCTGTTCGACCGTCTCATGTCCGCTTTCGGCCCGGCCGACGCCTGACTGGGGCACCCGCGACCGACCGTAGGCTGCCGCGCATGAGTGAGACCTCGCCGCCCGCCGCGGACGCCGCCGCCGCGTTGGCCGCCGCCACCGGCGTCGCCGCCCACGACGTGGCCGTCGTGCTGGGTTCGGGCTGGCGCCCCGCCGCCGACCTGATCGGCGAGGCCACCCACGAGATCCCGATGGCGGAGCTGCCCGGGTTCCTCGTCCCGGCGGTGGCCGGGCACGGCGGCACGGTGCGCTCGGTGGCGGTCGCGGGCAGGCGCGTGCTGGTGCTGCTCGGGCGCACGCACCTCTACGAGGGGCACGGCGTCGACTCGGTGGTGCACGGGGTGCGCACCGCGGCCGCCGCCGGGTGTCGCACGGTGGTGCTCACCAACGCCGCGGGCGGGATCCGGGACGGGCTCCGGGTGGGCGAGCCCGTCCTGATCTCCGACCACCTCAACCTGACAGCCGCCTCCCCGCTGCGCGGCGCACACTTCGTCGACCTCACCGACCTCTACTCGCCCCGCCTGCGCGCGGTCGCCCGCGAGATCGACCCGTCGCTGACCGAGGGCGTCTACCTCGGGCTGCCGGGCCCGCACTTCGAGACCCCCGCCGAGATCCGGATGTTCCGGGGGATGGGAGCGGACCTCGTCGGCATGTCGACCGTGCTGGAGGCCATCACGGCGCGGGCGGCGGGCGTCGAGGTGTTCGGGCTGTCGCTGGTCACGAACCTCGCGGCAGGCGTCACCGGGGTGCCGCTGGACCATCACGAGGTGCTGGCGGCGGGCGCCGCGGCCGCGGGCCGGATGGGCGGGCTCCTGCGCGAGCTGGTCGCCCGGTCGTGACGTCGGCGCTGACGCCCGCCCTGCGCGACGCCGCGATGCGCTGGATCGCCGACGACCCCGACCCCGACACCCGCATGGAGCTGCAGCGGTCGCTGGCCGCGGCCATGGCGGGCGGCGACGCGAGCGAGCTGGCCGCGCGGATGGCGGCGCCCCTGCGGTTCGGCACAGCGGGGCTGCGCGGGCCGGTGCGCGCCGGGCCCGCGGGGATGAACGTGGCGGTCGTCGGCCGGGGGCCGGCCCGCCGGGCGGGGGGGGGGGCGGGCGGCGGGGGGCGGGCGCCCCTGCGGTTCGGCAATGGGGGGGTGGGCGGGCGGGTGCGCGCGGGGCCCGCGGGGATGAACGTGGCGGGCGTCGCCCGGGCGACGGCAGGCCTGGCGGCGTGGCTCGCGCGCGACGGGGAGCGCGGCGTCGTCGTGGTCGGGCGCGACGCGCGGCACGGCTCCGAGGCGTTCGCCGACGCCGCCGCGCAGGTGCTGGCCGGGGCCGGGTTCACCGTGCGGACGCTGCCGTCACCCCTGCCCACACCCGTTCTCGCCTTCGCGGTGCGTGCGCTCGACGCCGTGGCGGGCGTGCAGATCACCGCGTCGCACAACCCGGCAGCCGACAACGGCTACAAGGTCTACCTCGCCGACGGTGCGCAGCTCGCGCCCCCGTCGGCCGCCGAGATCGAGGCGGCG
>JAKDLE010000812.1 GCA_030453005.1 Pseudonocardia sp.
GTGGGCGACGGGGAGCCCAGGACGGCGGCACGCACGCGACCAGTATCGGTGACGGGCCACCGGCCCCGCTGTGCCAGGCTCCGTGGCGTGACACGGACGGTGCTCGTGCTCGGTGGCCGCAGCGAGATCGGGCTGGAGGTCGCGCGGCGGCTCGCGCCCGGGGCCACGGTGGTGCTCGCCGCCCGGCGCTGCGGTGACCTCGACCCGCAGGAGGCGCGGCTGCGCGACGCGGGAGCCGTGGCCGTCGACCGGGTGGAGTTCGACGCCGACGACCTCGCCCGGCACCGCCCGGTGCTCGACGACGTCGTGGCCCGGCACGGACGGCTCGACGTCGTCGTCGTCGCGTTCGGGGTACTGGGCGAGCAGGCGCGGGCCGAGCGCGACGTCGACCACGCGCTCGCGGTCGTGCACACCGACTACGTCGCCCACGTCGCCGTGCTCACCCACCTCGCCGCGCTGCTGCGCACGCAGGGGACCGGGGACCTCGTCGTGTTCTCCTCGGTCGCGGGCGCCCGGGTGCGCCGCGCCAACTACGTGTACGGCTCCGCGAAGGCGGGCCTCGACGGCTTCGCCTCCGGCCTCGCCGACGCCCTGCACGGCAGCGGCGTGCGGCTCGTGCTGGTGCGTCCGGGGTTCGTCGTCGGGCGGATGACCCGGGGCATGTCACCCGCCCCGTTCTCCTCCACACCGGCACAGGTCGCCGACGCCACCGTCCGGGCGTTGCACTCCGGGCGCGGCGAGGTGTGGGTGCCCGCGGTCCTGCAGCCGCTGTTCGCGGTGCTGCGCCACGTGCCGCGGGCCCTGTGGCGGCGCATGCCGCGCTGACCTCTGCGTCGCTGACCTCTGCGTCGCTCACCTCTGCGGCGCTCGGTGAGCAGGCGCGGTCAGGCGACCTGCGACGCGGTCGCCGCGGCCCGTCGGACCAGCTCCGCGCAGGCCTCCGGCTCGTCGCGCACCACGACGGGGAAGCCGCGTCCCTGCTCACCGCCTGCCCACCGGTGCTCGACGCCGGGGTTGTGCACGTCGTGGCCGTCGGCGAGGAACAGATGCGGGCTGCCCTGCACGGCGTCTCGGTGGGCGCGGAAGTCCGCGGTCATCGGGCCGCGCGCGCGGCCGTCCGCGAGTGCCTCGGTCAGTGCGTCGGCGTCGACGTCCGGGCAGTCCGCCGCGACGTCGAGGATCTCGTGCTGCATCGAGATGCAGCGGCTGTCGCTGAAGAAGGCGTGCCGCAGCGCCATGTCCAGCTGCTCGGATGCCCGCAGCGACTGCGCCTTCGCCGCGTGCACGGCCTCGTTCGCGGGCATGCTGGTGACCGGCCAGAGCGAGGGGTCGGCCTGCCACACCGCCCATCCGAAGTCCTCGGCGAGCTGCCCGACCACCGGGATCTCCGAGTCGAGGAAGCGCCTCGGGATCGGGAAGGCGTTGACGACCTCCAGGGGGAACAGCCGCAGGTCGAACCGGACCGTGTCCTCGAGGCCTGCCTCCGCCCGGGCCCGCGTGAGGCGGTGCAGCGTGACCGTCGACCAGGCGCAGACGATGTCGGTGTAGACGACGATGGTCCCGGGGGCGACCTGCGGCCGCGTTCCTTCGCTCATGGCCGGGGCGTACCCGGCCACGGCCCCGTCACTCGGGTCGAGCCGACACCCCGGTGCGCAGGCGGGGGGCCAGGTCCGTGGGCGTGGGCTGGTCACCGCGCTCGATCCGCCGCGCGAGGGACTCGGCGTGCCCCGCCAGGCCGGTGACGTCGAGCCGCGCGGGCGGCGAACCGACCCAGCGCCGCAGGTGATCCTGGCCACGGTCCAGCAGGGAGACCGCTCCGCGGGCGTTGCCGCGCTGGGCGTGGGTGAGCCCGACGGCGAGCTGGGCGAGGCCGCGCCACAGCTCGCGCTCGTCGGCGGCGGCGCGACAGCGGTCGCTGCGACTGGCTCTCTGAGCGGGGCGGTCCTGCTGTGCTTCCTGTGTGTGTCGCTGGTGGCGCGCCTGTTCCTGGATGGTTTCAACGATGCGACCTCGGCGATCGTCGCGGCGGTCGTATCGGCGGGCCTGATTGCCATCACTCCCGAGTTCGGCTGGTTGCCGATTGCGCTCGCCGGCGGCTACGG
>JAKDLE010000813.1 GCA_030453005.1 Pseudonocardia sp.
GAGCGCGGGTTCGGCGCGGCGCAGCGGGAGATGTGGCAGATCCAGCAGCAGGGCGGGGCGACGGCCCGGGCCCGGGACGCCACGCCGTGGTGGCGGCCCGGGCAACGCGAACGGCTGGAGGCCGAGGCCGGGCAGTACGCGGCCCGCTACGAGCAGGCCAAGGCCGACGTCGAGGGCTGGCGCGAGCAGCTCGCGGCGCGGGCCGACCGGCTGCGTAAGCACACCGGGGGGCACCGGGTCAACCCGCAGTGGGCCCGTGAGCAGCTCGACCGGGCCCAGGCGGCCGGCGCCGCCGAGCGGGCCGCGGCCCAACAGCGCGACGAGGCCGCGCTGGCCGCGCTGCACCAGCGCGTCGCCGCCCAGCACGCCGCCGCCGAGAAGGCCGGCGGGCGCCACGGTGAGGTGCTGGCCGAGCAGCAGCACCGCGCCCAGCTCGAACCGCTGGACCGGGCGCAGGAGTCCGGGTGGCGCCTCGATGAGCTGATAGCCCAGATCCGCGAACGCCAACAGCAGACCCGCAACGACCCCAGCCGCGGCCGAGGCCACGGCCGCGGCATGGACCCCGACGAGCTCGACTACCAGCGCCGCTCCCACAGCTACGACCACGACCGCGGCCAGGACCTTGATCGCGGGTTCGGGATGGGCCGCTGACACACCGACAAGCCCCGGGCTCTCGCCGAAGCCGCTCGGGTGCTGCGCCCCGGTGGGCGGCCCAGCGGAGCCTGGCGGGCGCGGTCTACCAGCTGTCGGGCTCGTCGAGGTAGGTCAGCGGCCGGGGCTGGTCAGGCGGCACCCAGGACGAGCGGCCAAGCGCGATGTTGCGGGCCGCGATTCGTTCCTGCTCGGCCTGAAACGCCAGGTCCTCGGGGGTGGGCTGTTCCCAGGTCTCGCGCGGCCCCCACGGCGCGGTGCAGATCCCGAGGTCTTCCTGGCCGGTGAGCCCGACGTGCACGGGCGGGTCGGTGATCTCCGCGCCTGCGCCGGGACGCGGTGAGCGCCAGCTCACCCCGAGATCGCGGGTGGTGACCGTGTGCAGCGTCCGCAGGTAGGTCGACCACACCACGTTGGCCAGGGAGAGTCGCATCCCGTCGAGGTCGACCGAGCGGCGTGTTCCGTCGTGCAGGGCGACCGCGGTGCGGCCGACCCACAGGTGGTGGTGCAGCCGGATGTCGGTCTCGATGTTGTTGTACAGGTGCGCGGCGGTGGCCACCTCCAGCCGCGCCGGCCAAGACAGGGAGCCGTCGGCGACGTAGCCGGCCACGAACTGCAGCTTGTGCACCGTCGCCGCCACGACCTCCCGGTAGCCGGCGCCGAGGAACCCCACCACCGGCTCGACGCCCGGGCCGTCGAGGTAGCGCTCCAGCAGCAGCGACACCGTCAGCGGGGTCCGGAACTGCACGTCGACCGCGTCCGCCGGCGGGCCCGTACAGGCGGGGTCGCGGGCATCGAACAGCACCCGGGTCTCGACCCGGGTGTCGCCGTAGCGGCCCCTCTGAACGAGCATTCGTCCAGGGTAGGAACTCCGACCGACAGTTCCCAGTGGCGGACGACGGCCACCTGTCGACACCGGCCCGGGATTCGGCGTCGGCGGCGCTATCGTCACGGTCATGGCCTCCCCCGCCCCGCATCCCGCGGCGGTTCCCGCGCCGCCGGACGCGGACCCGGTCGCGATCCGGGCGTGTCTGCCGGCGGCGGTCGCCGCGGTGTTCGACGCCGAGTGGGAGTACGTGCTGGAGGCGGCGAAGCGGTCCAAGGACCTGGCCGGGGTCCGGGACCTGTTGCAGAATTGGCGCCATCACGCCTACCAGGAACTGCGCGAGCCCGGCGCCTACTTCCGGGTGCTGGCCGCCGCCGCCCGCGCTCAGGCCACCCGACGGGCCCCGCAGGGCAGCGTCGACGCGGCGGAGATGCGCGCGCGGATCGACGCCCGGCTCGCTGCGGCCGGCCTCGTCGAGCCCGGTCTCGACGAGCCCGGTCACCGGTAGACCCGGGGTGTTCCGGGTCGTCACCTACCCGGAGCGGGCGAGCAGCTCGCCGCGCTTCCGGTGCGGTCGTGTGGCTGGAGCTGCCCGATTGAATCCAGCGCTCCCCGGCGGCCTG
>JAKDLE010000814.1 GCA_030453005.1 Pseudonocardia sp.
GGTCGCAGGCACCTATCCTGTGGTGTGGCCGCCAAGGGGTGGCGGACCGAGCCCCTGGTGAGGAGCCCCCATGACGGTGGTCGACAACGCGATCTACGTCGACGGGCGGCGGACCGTGGTGCCCGCCTCGCTGGAGCACACGTTCGAGGAGCTGCGCGCCTGCGCGGCGGACGGCCACAGCTTCGGCTGGATCGGGCTGCTGCGGCCCTCCGAGCAGGAGGTCAAGGCCGTCGCGCGGGAGTTCGAGCTGCACCCACTCGCGGTGGAGGACACCGTCACCGCCCATCAGCGCCCCAAGCTGGAGCGTTACGGCGACCAGCTGTTCGTGGTGTTGCGCCCCGCGCGCTACGTCGACCCGGTGGAGGTCGTGGAGATCGGGGAGGTGCACCTGTTCGTCGGACCGGAGTTCGTCGTCACCGTCCGGCACGCCGCGGAACCCGACCTCGGCGTCGTCCGCAGGCGCCTGGAGGCCGACCCCGGCCTGCTCGCCCACGGCCCCTTCGCCGTGCTCTACGCCGTGCTGGACAAGGTCGTCGACGACTACGCGCCCGTCCTCGACGGCCTACAGGTCGACATCGACGAGATCGAGGTGCAGGTGTTCGGCGGCGACCCGGGCGTCTCCAAGCGCATCTACACGCTGTCCCGCGAGGTGATCGAGTTCCAGCGGGCCGTGGAGCCGCTGGTGGCGGTGCTCTCCGAGCTGCGCGAACAGCTCGAGGAGCGGGCGGGCGAGGCCGACCTCGAGCTGCGGCGGGCGCTGCGCGACGTCGTCGACCACGCCACCCGCGTGATGGAGCGCATCGAGGCCTTCCGCCAGCTGCTCATCAACATCCTCACCGTGAACGCCGCGCTCGTCGGCCAGCGGCAGAACGAGGTCATGACCGAGCTGACCCAGGCGGGCTACGACCAGAACGAGCAGCTCAAGCGCATCTCCTCGTGGGCGGCCATCCTCTTCGCCCCCACCCTGATCGCCTCGATCTACGGCATGAACTTCGACGTGATGCCCGAGCTGCACTGGACACTGGGCTATCCGTTCGCCGTCCTGCTGATGGTGCTGCTCGGCCTCGGGCTCTACGCGGCCTTCAAGCGCCGCGGCTGGCTGTGAACGCCGATGCCCCAAGATCCGCCCATGACCACAGCACGCGTCGCAGGCAATGTCTTCGACTTCTCGGTGTCCGACGTCGAACGCGCGGTCGCCGAGCTGGACCCCGAACCGATCCGCGAGCACTACGTGGTCGTCGGGAGGCGGCGGTACCCGCCGAAGCAGGTGCTCGCGGCCATGACCAGGCTGGACCGGGCCGACTTCACCACCCACCAGGCCCGCTCGATCCTCGTTCGGCTCGGGTTCGGCGTGCACCGACGCGGCCACGAGGTCCCGCGTCCCCGCGACCCGGCGATGGCCGACTGGCCGCACGGCGGCGCCGAGGCTGCGGCGTTGGCGCCGTACAAGGGCCGGTTCGTCGCCCAGGACGGCCTCGAGGTCCTCTACGACTCGGACTCGCCCTACGACGTCGCGCGTTGGCTGCGGAAGAACGGCCTACGCGCGCGGGTATGGAAGGTACCGGCCACCGCTGAGGACGCCGGATCGTTCAACACGTGGTGACCTACCCGTTCGTCGAGTTGCAGAACGACTCGTCGGGGTCGCCGCGGCCCGTTCTCGATCTCGTCGTCGGTTCGGCCAGCGAGGTCCTCGTGCCGTGCCTGGTCGACAGCGGCGCGATGAACACGCTGTTCCCCGGCTGGGCCGCCGACCTCGCCGGTATCGACCAGACGGGTGCGCCGACGCTTCCGCTCGGCGTCGGCGGAGGCACGGCGGTCGCCCGGCTGGTTCCGACCCTGCTCAGCGTCGGCGACTTCAGCTGGGAGGCCGAGGTCGGCTTCTGCGACCCGTGGCCCCGGAGCTGGGGGTTGCTGGGCCACAAGAGCGCCCGTCCCCGGCTGAAGCTCCCCTACCGGCGCGCCGGGCGGGGCCGGGGCTGGCAACGGGGGCAGGAGAAGCTGCTGCGGTTCATGAACGACTCCCGCCGGATCGGGGTGCCGCAGCGCCCGCAGGGGCGGTCGGCCCGGCCGTAGGCGTGCAGGGAACGGTCGAAATAGCCC
>JAKDLE010000815.1 GCA_030453005.1 Pseudonocardia sp.
CGGGGAGGGGCCCGCGCACCTCCCACGAGTCGCCCGCGCGCGCGATCGCACCGACCCCGACCAGCGCGGCGAGCAGCTCCTCGACCAGGAACGGCGACCCCTCGGAGCGCTCGTCGACGGCGGTGACGAGCTCGGGTGGGAGATCCGCGCAACCCAGCACGTCCACGACCGCGGCGCGGACCCCGGCCTCGTCCAGCGGGCCCACCGGCACGAGCCGCGCACCGGTGCGGGCGGCCAGCGTGTGCGCCAGCCGCTCGACGGGCGGCCGTTCGCCGGTGCGCACCGCGACCACGGCCAGTACCGGCCGCTCCGACAGCCTCTCGGCCAGGTACTCGAGCACCTCGAGCGTCTCGGGGTCGGACCACTGCAGATCGTCGAGGATGAGCAGCGTGCCCGCCCCACCGAGACCGTCGAGCAGCGCCAGTGCGGCCTCCCCGATGGTCAGTACCGAGGGGGCGGTGTCGGGGTCGCGCGGCTGTGCCCAGCTCGGCACCAGGATCTCCGCCGCAGGCCGCAGCCCCTGCCGGTCTGCACCCGCAGGCGGCTCACGGTCCCGCCACGCCGACAGGAACGCCTCCGCCAACGGCCGGTACGGGGGCGGCGTCGGCGACGGTGTCGCGCGGCCGCGCAGCACCGTCATCCCACCGGAGCCCGCGAGGTCCGCGGCCTCCGTCGCGAGCCGGGTCTTCCCCATCCCCGCCTCACCCAGCAGGAACACGATCCCGCCTGCTCCGGCAACCGCCCGCTCGACGGCGGCGCTCAGGGCGTCGAGCGCAGCGGTCCGGCCGACCAGGACCGGGCACCGGAGATCGCGCACCGGAGAAGCGTACGTAGTCGGAGGCCCGACAACTACGTGCTCGCCCCGCTGTGCGGGCGCCGCCGCGCCCGGATGCTCGACGGCAGCGATCCAGACGGCAGCGATCCAGGAGGTGCGATGAACCCCGCAACGACGAGTACCGCAACGACGACCGGGACCAGGGACCACGCCGTCGTGCTGGGGGCGAGCATGGCGGGCCTGCTCGCCGCCAGGGTGCTGGCGGAGCACTACTGGCACGTGACCGTCGTGGACCGGGACACGCTGGACCCCGATCCGGTCCGGCCCCGACGCGGCGTCCCTCAGGGCGGCCACGTCCACGCGATCCTGGGACGGGGTCAGCAGGCTCTCGAGGAGCTCCTGCCCGGCCTGACCGATGAGCTGACCGGCCGGGGGGCGCCGCTGGGCGATCAGCTCGGCGACGCCCGCCTGTTCTTCGGCGGACACCGCGTGCGACGGGTGCACAGCGGCCTGCCCCTGCTGTGCGCGAGCAGGCCGCTGCTCGAGGACGCCGTCCGCAGGCGGGTGGCGCAGACCTGCGGGGTGGATCTCGTGCCGCGTTGCGAGCTGGTCGGGCTCGAGACCTCGGCCGACCTGCGCCGGGTCACCGGGGTGCGGGTGCGCCGCGAGGGCGGCGGCGAGCAGCCGTTGAAGGCCGTGCTCGTCGTCGACGCCACCGGGCGGGGCTCGCGCATCCCGAACTGGCTGGGCGCGCTCGGCCTGCCCGTGCCCGCGCAGGAGCGGGTCAGGATCGGGCTCGGTTACGCGACCCGCACCTACCGGGCGCGCCCGGGTGGTGTGGCCGGTGACCTGGGCATCGTGTGCGCACCCACCCCGCCGGGAGGCCGCGGAGGCGTGCTGTCGGTGCTCGAGGGCGACCGTTGGATGGTGACGTTGGCGGGGGTGCTCGGGGACCATCCGCCGGTCGATCCGGCCGGGTTCGAGGACTTCGCACGGTCGCTGCCCGAGCCCGACATCCACGACGCGCTCGCCGACGCCGAACCCCTCGACGACCCGGTCCCGTTCCGCTTCCCGGCAGGCGTCCGACGCCACTACGAGCGGCTGTCGCGGTTCCCCGACGGCCTCCTCGTGCTCGGGGACGCGTTCTGCAGCCTCAACCCGATCTACGGGCAGGGGATGACCGTGGCGGCCCTCGAGGCGCTGGAGCTGCGGGCGCAGCTCCGGCGTGGCCGCCCGCTGCGCCCGCGTGCGTTCCCCCGCCGGATCGCCCGGATCGTCGACGGGCCGTGGGAGATGGCGGCAGGCGGGGACCTGGCGTTCCC
>JAKDLE010000816.1 GCA_030453005.1 Pseudonocardia sp.
GGGGGGGCGGTGGAAGGGGACGGCCGGGGGGGGCGGGGGGGGGGGGGCGAGGGGAACGCCGGGCGCGCCGCCCTCGCCAACGCCACCGGCGATCCATCCGCAGCGGGCAGCCCGCTGCCGCGTCCGCTCGACACCGACACCTATCGCGCCGCGCGCGGGTTGCTGGCCGGGCAGCCGGATCGGCAGGCGCTAGTCGTGTCGCTGTCCAGCCTCGGCCGCGACAGCTGGGCGGTCGTCGGGTTCGTCCCCGGGCTCGGCCCGGTCGGCGCCGAGGTGACGACTCACGACCTGGCCGGAGCGCTGCGGGAACACATCCTCACTCGGCCTGCCCGCGAGCTCACCGGGTGGAGCGTGACCGATCGGCCCCTGCGACTGGGCCAGGACCGGTGGGGCACCGCGGATGAGGCCGCCGCCGCGGCCGACCTGGATCCACCACGCGCGCAGCACCAGGCGGTCGCACGGCACCTGCGCGGTATGTCGAGCGAGGTCGACGGGGTGATCGCCGAGAGGTTCGCCGGCGTCGACCTCGATGCAGCTTCCCCGGCACGAATGCCTCAACGGGCCGCGCCCTCGCAGACCTCCAGCGAGGAGACGGCGGGGCAGCCGTTCCGGGCCGCATCCCGCGCGCTGGCGGTCGAAGCCGACGACGACGCGCTTGAACTCCTCAACCAGCACAACGAAGCGTCCGACGCCCACGTAGCACACGGCGACATGCCCGGCCGTTCCCCGCGCCCCGCACAACGGGCGACCCCGCGACCTGCGCCCGGTCGCGGCGCGATCAGGCCGTGACCAGCACCGCGATCAGGGTTCCGGTCACCATCGCGGGGCCGTAGGGCACGATCACGGCCCGACCTGAACGGACCGCCAGGAGGGCAGCCGTCGTCAGGACGCCCAGGGCCCAGGCGAGCATGCCGACGTAGACGGTGAACCAGCCGCTCCAGGCCAGGCACGCGGTCAGGCTCGGCGCGAGCTTGACATCGCCCCAGCCCACTGCCTGGTCGTTCAGCCACTTCCCGATGATCGCGAGGAGGAGACCGGTGAGGAAGCCGTGCATTGCGCGTGTGCCGTCGGCCTGCCCGCCGAGGACAGCCAGCGTGATCGCCACGGTGACGGCGGCCGCGAGGCAGCCGGTGAGTACGTCGGGGAGTCTGCGCTCGCGGGCGTCGACCAGCGCCGCAGCACCGGCCAGGACCACGACGAGCAGCAGCCCTACCGCGTGCCCGGCCTCCAGCCGTGCGCCCGCCACGGCACCGACTCCTGCGAGGGCCGCGGCAAGGGCGAGACGGACCGTCGCCCTGGTGGCGGCCTTCCGGTGCGCGGTCGCCTCCGCGAGGCGCACCAGCACGGGCGCGAGCGCGGCCGCGCCGAGGGCGCAGCTTGCCGCCACCTGGACCGCCGCCGCTGGCACCTCAGCCGGCCGGGACGCGCAGGCCGTGCGGGAACAGGGCATCGAACACCGCGAAGCTCTCGGGCGGAAGGTCCTCGCCGACCTCGAACCCGCGCTCGGCGAGGAGCAGCTCGGCGTGCTCGCGCATCTCGGCCAGATCGCCCGCGGTGTGGGCGATGCGCATCAGGTCGGTGAACGGACGATCGGAGGTGCGGTCCGGGTCGACCCGTTGGGCGGTCTCGGCGGCGAACCGGGCGAGTTCGATGTCGCCGTCGTCGAGTGCGAGGTCGACCAGCTCGTGGGCGGTGTCGATGACGAAGCCGGGGATGAGGTGCTCGTGGCGCTGGTCGGGGTTGTGCAGCCAGGCGTATCCCCGCTGCCGCAGGGGATGGAGCTCCGGGCCGCGGACGAGGCGCAAGGCGTGCTCGTAATCGGCTGTCGCGTCGGCTCGTCGACCGGCGGCGGCGCGGGCCTGCGCGCGTTTGCGCAGGCGTCGGAACAGTTCCCAGTCCATGAGGTGCCCGGTGATCCGGTATCGGTCACCGCCGGCTGGGGAGATGCTCGGGATGTGGTCGGCGGGCGGGTCGACGGTGTGGTCCTTGCCGGCCCACTGCCGTGCCTCCGCGACGGCGCGGCGGATGGTGGGGGGTTGCACGGTGCTGCCTTCCGGCCAGAGGTCGGTTGTGATCTTGTCCCGGTCGACGCCCG
>JAKDLE010000817.1 GCA_030453005.1 Pseudonocardia sp.
GCCGTCACCGGGCCCGTCGTAGGGGGGGGGGGGGGGGGGTGGGGTCGGGAGCCCACGGATCGCCGGGTGCCGGTGCGGGGAGGATCTGCCGGGGCAGGGGCTCTGTCGGCCGGATCCGGGCCCGCCACTCCCGCGGATAGCCCAGTGACGCCTCCACGAAGCGCACCCCGTCCTCCGTGGTGACGCGCGGGATGTGCAGGTGCCCGTAGACGACGGCGACGGCGCGGTAGCGCACGTGCCAGTCGGCGCTCGCGGTCGTGCCGCACCACAGCGCGAACTCCGGGTACCTCAGCACCCGCGTCGGGAACCGGGTGAGCGGCCAGTGGTTGACCAGCACCGTGGGCAGCGCGGGGTCCAGCGCGTCGAGCCGACGACGCGACTCGGCCACCCGCGCCGCGCACCACGCCGTCCGGTCGGGATGGGGGTCGGGGAACAGCAGGTGCTCGTCGGTGCAGACGACGCCCGCGGCGTACGCGGCCGCCAGTCCGGCGGCCGGGTTCGTGGTGCCCTCGGGCAGGAAGGAGTAGTCGTAGAGTAGGAACAGCGGCGCGACGACGACCGGTCCGCCCGCACCCGTCCAGACCGGGAACTCGTCCTCCGGGGTGTCGACGCCCAGCGCGCGGCACTCGGCGACCAGCCGGTCGTAGCGGGCGACCCCGCGCAGCGGCACCGGGTCCTTCGTGCGCGTCCACAGCTCGTGGTTGCCCGGCACCCAGATCACCCGGGCGAAGCGGCGGCGCAGCACCGCGAGCGTGCGCACGACGTCGTCGACCTGCTCGGCGACGTCGCCCGCGACGATCAGCCAGTCGCCGTCGGAGGTGGGACGCAGGTCCTCCGCGATCGCCCGGTTGTCGGGGTGGCGCACGTGCAGGTCGCTGACGGCCAGCAGCCGGGGAGTACTCACCGGGTCACCGATACCACGCCGGGGTGGCCGAGACGGGGTTACCGACGGTAGGTTCGGCCGTAGGTTACCGGCGGTAGGTATTGGGGAGGTCGGCATGGCGCTACGGCAGGCGATCCGGTGGGGGCTGCGCCACGGGCTGATCAAGCGGGCGGTCGCGCGGCGGGTGCGGGCGGGCGACCCGACCGCGCGGATGATGATCGACCCCGCGGTGATCGCCGACCCGTACGGCCACTACGACGACCTGCGCGCCCGCGGGCGGCTGGTGAGCAACGGGATCGTGCTCAACACCGCACACCACGACGTCGCCACGGCGGCGCTGCGCAGCCCCGACCTCGGGGTGGTGGGCGGCCCCAGCGGACGCGCACCCGCCGCGCTGCGGATCGCCGTGCGCGCCGGGGGCCGCGGGCCGCTCGGTCCGGTGGAGCCGCCGTCGATGCTCGCCGTCGACGCCCCCGACCACACCCGCTACCGCAAGCTGGTGACCAGGGCGTTCAGCGCGCGTGCCGTGGCCGCGCTGCGTACCCGCACCGAGGAGATCGCCGCAGGCCTGCTCGACGAGATGACCGGCCCGTCCGCCGACCTGATCGACGACTACGCCGCCCTGCTGCCCGCCACCGTCATCGCCGAGATGCTCGGCGCGCCGGTCGAGATGCGCCGACAGTTCCTGGAGTGGGGTGCGGGCGGGGCGCTCTCGCTCGACGCCGGGCTGTCCTGGACGGAGTTCCGCCGCTCCGAGCGCGACCTCGCGGCGCTCTCGGACTGGATGCAGGGGCACTTCGCACACCTGCGGCGCCACCCCGGCGACAACATCCTCTCCACGCTCGTGCACGCCCACGCCGAGGAGGGCAAGCTGAGCCAGGACGAGCTCACGAGCATCGCGATGCTGCTGCTCGCCGCCGGGTTCGAGACCACCGTCAACCTCATCGGCAACGGCGCCGCGCTGCTGATGAACCATCCCGACCAGCTCGCGCTCCTGCGCGAGGACGCCGACCGGTGGCCGCGGGCCGTCGACGAGGTCCTGCGGATCGACTCCCCCGTGCAGCGCACCGCCCGCATCGCGAAGCGCGACACGTCGATCGCGGGCGAGCGGATGCGCGAGGGCCAGCTCGGCGTGATCATGCTCGGGGGCGCCAACCACGACCCGGACGTGTTCGCCGACCCCACCCGCTTCGACGTGGCGCGGGCGA
>JAKDLE010000818.1 GCA_030453005.1 Pseudonocardia sp.
TTCGACGGCCCCGGCCCGGGTCTTGGGCCGGCCCCGCCGGTCCAGTTCCGCGGCGGCCAGGCGGGCGTCGTCGGCCTGCTCGCGGGTTGTGTCGGCCCACTTCGCCCGCTCGGCGTAGTCGGTTTCGAGACCGTCGGCGCGCTGCTGGTGCCACTGCATCATCTGCCGGTCCTGCCCGCGCTGGGCGAGTAGCTCCGCCGTGTCGGGGTGGGTGTCGCCGGCTGCGTCGATCTCGGCGGTGCGGGTGTAGTAGTCGACCCGGTGCTCGTGCGCGGACCGGTGCGCGGCGGCGAGTGTGTCGGCGACCCATTCCGGGGCGGCGGCCTGTTCGCGGGCCCACCGTTCGGTGCGCGCGTAGAGCTGCCCGTCGGCCAGGGCGCGGTGGTCCACCACGGCGTCGGGTTCGCCGAGCGCGGCTCGCGCGTCGGCCCAGAGGGCCCGCTGCAGCGGGTGTTCCCGCGACGGTGCCGCCCCGATCGAGGGCTGATCGTCGGGGATGTGGTGCTGCTCGCGGTAGGCGGCCACCGCCCCGGCGCCGCGCTGCCAGTCCGCCCGCGCCGCCACGTCGGAGCTCTCCGGGACGTCGCCGAGTCCGCTGATCGCCCAGGCGGTCGGTTCCTCGGCGAGCTGGCGCCCAAGGCGGGCCTGCCGGTCGGTCGTGGCCGCGGCCAGGTCCGCCACATGTTGGCCGGCGTCGGGGCCGTCCGACCGGGCCACGCGGGTCGTCCAGTCCGCGGGGTCCACGACCCGCTCGGGTGCGCGGTGCTCGATCCGGTTGTGCAGCCGCCACCGCAGCACGTCCGGCACGGACTCGGCGGTGTCCAGGCCACGCTCGCCGACCACCTCGTCCAGCACCGCGGCCGGGTCGTGCCCTGCCAGCTCGGCCTCCCGGGCCGCCTGCACCAGCCGCCCGTACCCGGCCCGATCCTGCTGCGCCTCGGCCGCCCGCTCCGGGCCGAGTAGGTCGGTCAGCACCGCCCCGTACCGGGTGGTGGCGTGATCGGCCGCGGCGGCATCGAGGGTGTTCGCGGCCATCGCGAACGACTCGGCGTCCCGGCGGCCGTCGTGGAGGGTCTCGGTGGCGGTGCGCTGTGCCGCCCGGGTCGCGAGGATCTCCGCGGCCCGCTCCCGGGCGGACTCGTCGAGCCGTTCCGGGTCGTGCTCGTCCGGGGCGCGCTCGGTGACCAGGTGCGCGATGTTGCGGTCCCGGCCGCGGCTCATCGACACGTAGAACGCTTCGCGGGTCGCGTCCCGGTCCACCACCGGGTAGCTGGCGTCCACGGTGACGCCCTGGGAGGCGTGCACGGTGACCGCGTAGGCCAACGTCACGTGCTTGTCCAGGTACTCGGGTAGCAGGTGCGCGGGCGCACCGTCCTGGTCACGCACCAGCAGCGCCCCGGACTGCGCGTGGCGGCCGGTCACGGTGTAGAGCGCCCGGTTCGTCACCGGGGATGGCTCGGTGTCTGCGTCGGGGCCGCGGTCGACCCGGGCGCGGTAGTCGTTCTGCCGGGTCTGCACCCGGTCCCCGACACTGACCTCCTGGCGTTTGGCGATACGGGCGATCGGACGGGCCTCGACCCGGTCCAGCTCGATCAGCCGGTCCCGGATCTTGTCGGACAGCGCCGCGGCGTGGTCGTTGCTGCCCACGATCACCAGCGCGTCGTCGCCGGCGATGGTGTCGGCGACGTAGGACCGCAGCGCCTCGTCCTGCATCTCCTCGACCGTCCCGGTCCGCAGCCGGCCCCGGTCGGCGTAGGCGTCGATCGCGGCCACGTCCCCGGCCCGCAGCCCCAGGCTGGCCTCGCGCTCCCACTCGGCGGCGAACCGGTGCACCTCGGTCAGCTCGTGCGCGCCGTGCTTCTAGATGAGGTGCGCGAACAGGCCACCGGCGCCGACGGCGTCGAGCTGGGCCGGGTCGCCGGTCATGACGACCTTCGCCCCGGACCCGGACGCCAGCTCCACGATCCGGTCCAGCTCGTGGGTCGACGACATGCCGGCCTCGTCGACGATCACCAGGTCCCCAGCCTGTAGCCGGTCGCGCACCTGTCCGGTCTCGTCCGGGTGAACCGGCCCAGGAACCGGGTGGTGTT
>JAKDLE010000065.1 GCA_030453005.1 Pseudonocardia sp.
GGAAATTACGCCCTGCTCGATGATCGAATAGCTGCGCGCGCCGAGGCCGGTGCCGGCCTCCCCGCCCCGCCATCGGCGGGGAACAGCGCGGCCGCCCCGGCCACCCGCCACCTCCCGTCACGGGCGACGCGGGCCTCGGCGTGGGTGACCGGCGGAGCGTCCGCCCCGACGAGCCCGGCGAGGTAGGCGAGGTAGCCCGGGACCAACGGCACCACACACGGCGACGCGAAGCTCACCGCGCCCGCCAGCACGGCCACTGCCGCCGCGAGCAGCAGTGGACCGGAGACCGCGAGGGTGGTCGAGGGATCCATCGGCGTCCAGGGTAGGCGGCCGTTCCCCCACTCCGCGCGCCGGGTTCTACAGCGTGTAGTGCGGGCCGCGCGCGGGCGGCCGGTGATGCCCTTCCGCCACGCCCGCCGCCACGTTGCGACGATGCCGCCGGCCCCGCCGTCAGGCCGGCGCCACCGCGGGGGCGGGCTCGGCGGCCAGCCGCTCGACGACGGGGATCAGCTCGGACACCGAGATCGGCAGCAACGTCAGCCACGCCACCCGGTGCTGCTCGTCGAGCACGATCGTGGACGGCACGGCGTTGCGTGGGTACCCGCCGAGCCGGGCGAGGTTGCGCTGCGGGAAGTCGAAGATCGAGTCGTAGGTGAGCCCGCGGTCGCGCATGAAGTCGGCGGCCGCCTGACGGTCGTCGCGCACGTCGAGCCCGAGCACCACGGCGCCCTCATCGGCCGTGGCGTCCTGCACCAGCTGCAGGCCCGGGGCCTCCTCGCGGCACGGGGGGCACCACGAACCCCAGATGTTGAGCACCACGACCTGCCCGGCGTAGTCGGAAAGCGAGATCGTCTTCCCCGGGTGCAGCAGGCTCTCCCCGGTGATGCCGGTGACCCGGCCCCGCTCCTGCGGCGGGTCGTAGGCGATCGTGGTCTGACCGCCCGGGGCGACGAACGTGAACTCGCCGCTCGCGCCCACCGCGTCCTTGCTGGTGGAGCACCCCGCGAGCAGCAGCAGCACCGCCGCGAGCAGGACCGCCGTCCGCCTCATGCGCCTGCCTCCCGGGAGTAGTCGGGGCCCGCAGGCTCGGCGTACCGCAGCTGCGTGAGCTCCCCGTCGGTGAACACGAACGACGTGAGCGAGGCGAGACCGCACTGCCGCCTGCGGGGGTCGTGCCACAGCCGTTGGCCGGTGACGAACCGCCGCAGCGTCCAGATCGGCAGCTGGTGCGACACGCACAGCACCTCCCGCCCGGGGGCGAGCTCACGGGCCCGGTGCACGGCGCCGAGCATCCGGTGCGCGATCCGCAGGTACGGCTCGCCCCAGGACGGCGTGAACGGGTCGCGCAGCTTGGGCCAGTGCCTCGGGGTGCGCAGCGCCCCGTCGCCGACCGACACGAGCTCGCCCTCGAACAGGTTCGCGGCCTCGATGAGCCCCTCGTCGGTGCCGATCTCCAGGCCGTGCGCGGCCGCGACGGGGCGCGCGGTCTCCTGGGCGCGCTGCATCGGCGAGGCGACGACCGCCCCCAGGTCCGCGTCGACCAGCGTCTTCGCGACGATCTCGGCCTGGTTGCGGCCGTTCTCGGACAGCCGGAAGCCGGGGAGCCTGCCGTAGAGGATGCCGTCGGGGTTGTTCACCTCACCGTGGCGCAGCAGGTGCACGGTGGTGGTCACCGCGGTCACTGGGCCGCCTCCGCGGGCGACGTGGCCGTGGCCGCGGCCCGGGCGGCGGCCGGGAGGGCCGCCTCGATCGTCTCCCAGCACGAGCCGTCGAGCACTGCGGAGACGAACCACGCCTCGAACGCACTCGGCGGGGCGTACACGCCCCGGTCGAGCAGGGCGTGGAAGAAGGCCGGGAAACGCCAGGTGGCCGCGGCCTGGGCACCCGCGAAGTCGTGCACCTCGTCGGAGGAGAAGAACACCGAGAGCATCGAACCGGCGTACTGCACCCGGTGCGGTACGCCCTCGGTGGCGAGCGCGTCGCCGAGCAGGGCGCCCAGCCTCTTCGCGTTGGCGTCGAGGGTGGCGTAGACCGCGTCGTCGGCCGCGCGCAGCGTGGCGAGCCCGGCCGCGACGGCCACCGGGTTCCCCGACAGCGTGCCCGCCTGGTAGACCGGCCCGGCCGGCGCGAGGTGCGACATCAGCTCGGCCGACCCGCCGAACGCCGCCGCGGGCAGCCCGCCCGACATCACTTTGCCGAACGTGTAGAGGTCGCCCGCCACCGGGTCGAGCCCGAACCAGCCCGCGGGCGAGACGCGGAACCCGGTCATCACCTCGTCGACGACGAGCAGCGCACCGCTTGCGTGGCAGACCTCGCGCAGGCCGGCGTTGAACCCGGGCACCGGCGCCACCGCGCCCATGTTGCCCGCCGCCGCCTCGGTGATCACACACGCGATCTCCGCACCCCGCTCGGCGAACACCGCGCGCACCGCGTCGAGGTCGTTGTAGGGGAGCACGACCGTGTCGGCGGCCTGCGCGCCCGTGACGCCCGGGCTCGTCGGCAGCCCGAGTGTGGCGACGCCGGACCCGGCCTGGGCCAGCAACGCGTCCACGTGCCCGTGGTAGCACCCGGCGAACTTGACGATCACCTTCCGCCCGGTGATACCGCGGGCGAGGCGGATCGCGCTCATCGTGGCCTCGGTGCCGGAGTTGACCAGCCGCACCTGCTCCACCGGTCCCACCCGGGCGATGATCGCCTCGGCCAGCTCGATCTCGGCGGGGGTCGGGGCGCCGAACGACAGGCCCTGCCCCGCCGCGGCGCGCACCGCGTCGACGACGGCCGGGTGCGCGTGCCCGAGGATCATCGGCCCCCACGAGCAGACGAGGTCGACGTAGGCGTTGTCGTCGGCGTCGGTGAGCCACGGGCCCTGGGCGGAGGTCATGAACCGCGGGGTGCCGCCGACCGAGGTGAACGCCCGGACCGGCGAGTTCACCCCGCCCGGGATCACCGCCGACGCGCGCGCGAACAGCTCACGGGAACGATCAGGGAACGACGTCGTGCTGGGAGCCACGACCGCCAGTGTTCCAGCCGCGCCGGGAACCGGCCCGTCCGGCGGGGGTGATCCGGTCCTCAGCGCGACCGCGTCGCGAAGTACCGGTTGGACGGCGCGAGGAAGAACAGGGTCACTCCGCCGACGGACAGCAGGACGGGCAGCAGGATGATCACGACGCTGATGACGTCGGTGGCCCCGCCGCCTGCCAGGCCGAGCAGCAGCACCAGCGAGAACCCGGCCGTCATGACGGCCACCAGGATGCGGGCCCAGTTGCGCCCCGTGAACGCGACCACCGCGAACACGACGTAGATCAGTGACAGGACGAGCAGGATCCCGCCCGCGGTGCGCAGGGCCGAGACGAGCAGCTCGGGCGTGATGCCTGCGTCGGCGAGCTGCGGGTTGTTCAGCAGCTCCGGGGGGATCGTGTCGGCGTCGAAGGGCACCACGAGGAACAACGCCCCGAAGGCCAGGAACGGCAGGGCCGCCAGGATCATCAGGACCAGGCCGACGACCATCGCCCCGGGCCGGACGGGCGGGGGCGGCGTCTTGTCGTCGAGACCCGCCGGGTACCGGTCTCCGCCATAGGGGTTGTACGGGTTGTACGGGTAGCCGGTGGAGGGCGAGGGCCCGCCGGGCGGCGTCGGACCCTGGTCTCCCGGATACGGGTACTGCGCCCCGCCGTAGCCGGTGCCGTACGAGCCGGGCGGAGGGCTGTACGGACCGGGGTTCGGCTGACCCTTCTCGGGGTCCGGCGGAGTCGTCACGCCGTCACCGTAGATCCCGGTCCGGACGGCTGTCCACGCGACTCACCTGCGGTTGTGGATGTCCTCCGACATCCGCACCACGGCGAAGTAGAACTCCAGGATGAGCCGGAGGAAGGCCAGGTAGAACAGGACGACCACCGCACCCAGGATCAGGAACAGGATCCCGAGGGCCGCCCCCTGCGCGAACCCGAAGACCGTGTAGCCGAGCCAGGCGATGACGAGCAGCGCCGCGCCCACGACGTAGAGCAGCTTGATCAGCCCGGGGGTGGCGAAGCTGGTGAAGCTGAAGTCGAACAGCGCGCTCAGCGGGTTCTTCTGCTCGGGCGTGCCGGTGGGGCCCCCGAAGCCGCCGCCGCCGGGCGGCGGGGGTGGCCCCCAGCCCGCGGGCGGCTGCTGGCCGTAGCCCCCGCCGGGAGGCGGGTACGGCGGCTGCCCGCCCTGCCAGCCCTGCGGCTGCTGCGGGCCACCCGACGCGGGGTCGTAGCTCATCGCACCCTCACTCCCCTGCTGATGATCATCGAAGGCCGCAGCGTACACCCGGCTCGGGCAGGTGCGGGGCGAAATCAGTCCAGAGATCAACCCAGCCGGATGGCGGCCTCGGTGGCCCAATAGGTGAGGACGACGTCGGCGCCCGCCCGTCGGATCGAGGTCAGGGTCTCGGTGATGGTGCGCTCGCGGTCGAGCCAGCCGTTCGCGGCGGCGGCCTCCACCATCGCGTACTCGCCGGAGACCTGGTAGGCCGCCACCGGCACGTCCGCGGACTCGGCCACCGCGCGCAGCACGTCGAGGTAGGACGTCGCGGGCTTGACCATCACCATGTCGGCGCCCTCGTCCAGGTCGAGGGCCAGCTCGCGCAGCGACTCGCGGACGTTGCCGGGGTCCTGCTGGTAGGTCCGGCGGTCGCCCCGCAGCTGGGAGTCGACGGCCTCGCGGAACGGTCCGTAGAACGCCGAGGCGTACTTCGCGGTGTAGGCGAGGATGCCGGCGCCCCCGTGCCCGGCGGCGTCGAGCGCCTCCCGGATCACCCCGACCTGCCCGTCCATCATCCCGCTGGGCCCCAGCAGGTGCGCCCCCGCGTCGGCCTGCGCCACGGCCATCTCCGCGTAGACGGCGAGGGTGGCGTCGTTGTCCACGCGGCCCTCGGCGTCGAGCACGCCGCAGTGGCCGTGGTCGGTGAACTCGTCGAGGCAGGTGTCGGCCATCAGCACCGAGGCGTCACCGACCTCGGCGCGCACGTCGCGCAGCGCCGCGTTGAGCACCCCGTCCGGGTCGACGCCCGCACTGCCGACGGCGTCGCGCCGAGCGGGCACCCCGAACAGCATGAGCCCGCCCACCCCGGCCGCGACGGCCTCCGAGCACGCCTTGAGCAGTGAGTCGCGCGTGTGCTGCACGACCCCCGGCATGGACCCGATGGGCACCGGCTCGGAGATCCCCTCCCGCACGAACAGCGGAAGAACGAGATGTCGCGGCCGCAGATCGGTCTCGGACACGAGCCGTCGCAGCGCGGGGGTGCCGCGCAACCGCCGAGGCCGCTGAGAGGGAAAGGACATGCGCCCCAGCCTAGACAGGAGCGCGCCGAACGACTCGGCTCTGCTGAGCGGTGTCGTGGTCCGCAGCGTCCCGACCGCCTGTCTCTCGCACGAGATGAACGTGAGAGTGATCGGTAGGCACCGCGACCACTCTCCTGTTCACTTCATGCGCGACGAGTTCGTCGAAACCGCCTCGCGGGGAGGTGTCGGCCCGCAGCAGAGATCATCGCGAACCGCACGCCTCAGCGGTCAGGGCTCGGGCTGAGGTGGGCCAGGCACGCGGCCGGCTCGGCGAACGGTTCCAGGGCGGTGACCGTGACCGGTGCGTCGATCTCGGTCAGCGCGCCCTGCATCAGGCCCAGGTGCAGGGGGCACACGAGGTCAGGGTGCGGCTCGGCGAGTTCGAGGAACGGACAGTGCCGCAGCCGGACCCGGTCGGTCGCGCCCTGGGCGTCGGCGACGGGTTCGGGTGCGAAGTCCAGGTCGTCGAGCATCGCCGTCAGCTGGTCGACCGCCTCGTCGCGAGTGGTCTCGTGGAACGGTGCGGGTCGAGGCACCAGGTGCGCACCCCACGTCCGGCCCGCGGCGGTCGCCGCCTCGGTCGGGTCGTCGCTCGTGGTGGACAGGTGGCCGAGCAGGATCTCGGCCAACGTCCGGTAGCGACGGGCGCCGCCGCGCGCCAGCCCGGGCCGCGCCAGATAGCCGACCCGTGGGCGTCCGGGACCCGAGGGGGCGTCCGGTACCCGCTCGAGGACGCCGTCGCGTACCAGCGCCTCGAGGTGGAAGCGGGCCGTGTTGGGGTGGACGCCGAGGTGGGCGGCCAGCTCGGCCACACCCACCGGTGCCGCGGCCCGGTGGATCGTGTCGAGCACCTCGCGACGACGCTCACTCATGACGGCAAGTTAACATGATAACTACTTGTATAAATAGGGAGAACCTGATGGACTCCCCTAATGGACGCCGGAGTTTAAGCAGGAGGAGATGTCGTGACGTCACAGATCCACATCCAGGGCACCGCCACCGACCCGGCCCGACGGGCGCAGCACGTGCTGCGGGACCGTGGGGACGAGTTGCTCGCCGAGCTCACCGCGAAGGTCGCACTCGCCACCGAGCTACAGCTCGACGACCGGGAGCAGGCGCAGGCGGCGCTGCTCGATCTCTGCACCCAACGGGCGGTCCGGCACCTGGAGGCGACCGACCGCGTGCTCTACTCGGTCGCAGCCGGAGCGGCGGAGACGCGGCTACTGGTGCGGGCGCTGCGGGCCCAGCACGACCTCGTCGCCGCACGGATCGACGCGCTCAGGCGGGCGGACGGCGTCGCGGACGTCGCAGCCTCAGCCCACGCACTCGTCACCTTGCTCGGGTCCTGCCACCACGTCGAGCAGGAGGTGCTGATCCCCGCGCTGGCGGTACTGCCCGGAGTGGACCTGCCCGCGCTGGTCGACGACATCGGCATCCTGCTCGGCGGCGGCGTCCTCGACATCCCGGGGGTGCTCGACGTCCGCGAGATCCCGCACGGCCGTCGGCACCCGCGCATCTTCGGCATCTACGCGCGGCTGGCGCCCGGGGAGTCCTTCGTCCTGGTCAACAACCACGACCCGAAGCCGCTCCGCCGGGAGTTCCAGGCCACCTATCCCGACCGGTTCGGGTGGGACTACCTCGAGTCGGGCCCGGACCGGTGGCAGGTTCGGATCGGGCGGCTCCCGGTGGAGGCGTGAGGCCGCGATGACGGGTGACCGACCCGGGGAGGGCGAGCCCGCCGCCCGCGTGCTGTACGACATGCGGCCACTCGTCGCCGACAACGGGGCGGCGGCTCCAGGTGTGGTGTGGCGACTGGCCGAAGCCGGCCGCCAGCTCGACGCGAACGTGGTGAACCTGCCCGCGGGCAAGCGCATCGACACCCACACCGAACCGGATCTCGACGTGCTGGTGGTGGTCGTCGCGGGCAGCGGAACGCTGACCGCCGACGACGGTCCGTTGCCGCTCACCCCCGGCGCTCTGGTGTGGCTGCCCCGCGGCTCCACCCGCAGCCTGACCGCGGGTGCCGAGGGACTGTCCTACCTGACCACCCACGGACGGCGGCCGGGTATGCAGATCCGCACCGGCCCCCGGGCAGCTGACCGTCGGCCCACCGGGAGCGCGGGAGTCGCGCGGTGACCCTGGGGGTCGCCGGGTTGGTGCAGATCGCGACCCCGTTCGTCTGGCTGGGCGCGGTGCTGGGGATCTCGTTCCTGGAGACGCCGCTGAAGTTCCGCGCTCCCGGCATGACGATCGCGCTCGGCCTCGGCATCGGCAGGCTGGTCTTCCGGGCGCTCAACGTCGCGGAGTTCGTCCTCGCCGCGGCGCTCACCGCGGCCGTGTTCGCCGGCGATCATGGCCTCGGAGCCGATCCCACGACCCTGCTGCTGATCGCGCTGTGGGCGCTGCTGGGGATCCAGGTCGCCGCGCTCCGTCCCCGGCTCAACGCCCGGACCGACGTCATCCTGGCCGGCGGGTCCCCGCCGCGTTCGCACCTGCATCTGGCCTACATCGCCCTGGAGGCGACCAAGGTTGTGCTCCTGCCCGTTCTCGGGGTCCTCCTGGTCCTGGAGGCCGCAGCATGATCGAGCCGGACCGACGTCGGGACATCGCCACCCGCGACGACATCACCGTCCTGGTGACCGCGTTCTACCAGCGGGCATTCGCCGACGACATCCTCGGCCCAGTCTTCCTCGACGTGGCGCAGGTGGATCTTCCCGCGCACCTGCCGGTGATGTGTGACTTCTGGGAGACGGTGCTCCTGCGCGCCGGCCGGTACCGACGCAATGCGCTGCGCCCCCACCTCGACCTCAACGCGAAGGTCGGGCTCACCGAGGTCCACTTCTCGCGGTGGCTCGGCCTGTGGACAGCCACCGTGGACGAGCGGCACTGCGGTGACGTCGCGCAGCTCGCCAAGGTCCAGGCCGCCCGAATCGCCGGATCAATCGCCCGCCGGATTCACGGGGGTAGCTGACGCCACGCGTCGGACGTGCAGCCGCCTCCCGCGGCCGTGCCGTCGGGGTTCCCCGGCACCGCGGGGGGAGCGGGCCCTCGGTCCTGCAGCCCCAGGAGCTGGAGCTGGAGAGCGAGCCGCTCCGGGGCGGAGGTGAGGTTCAACGGCGTCACCTCGGCGATGCGGTGCATCCGGTGGCGCAACGTGTTCGGATGGACGTGCAGGGCGCCTGCGGCCGCGGTGGGGTCGCCGTAGTGATCCAGCCAGGCGGCCAGGGTCTCGAGGTACGGGGTGCGGTGGTCGCGGTCGTGGGCGACGAGCGCGGGCAGGGGGCCCCCGAGCAGGCTCACGTCGGCGCGGACGGCCGCCCGGGCCCGTGCGGTGACGACGACCTGCCAGACCTCCTCGATGCCGACGACGGGCGCGCGGACGTGACCGTCGGCCTGCAGCCGTAGTACCTCCGTGGCCTCGGCGCGCGACCGCGGGAGGTCCGCGCGCCCGGTGGCGGTGCCTCCGATCGCGGCGGTCAGCTCGGCGTCGCTGCGGTGGACCCCGGCGATGAGCGCCCGCAGCCACGGGACCGTCCCCGCGGCGTGCGGGTCGCCGTGGTCGAGGAGCAGCGCGACGACGGTGCCCTCGACGTCGGCGAGCAGCGGCCGGTGCCAGCCGTGGCGGCGGGTGATCGCGGTCCAGAGGTCCAGCTTCGCGTCGACGGTGGCGGTGGAGCGGGGCGTCCCGAGTGCCGCGATGCGCCACGGCCCGTCGGGGAGCCACGGCTCCGTCGGGCCGCCCGTGCCGTGCAGCACCGCCCGCAGCAGGTCGGTGGCGACGCGCCGGGCGGCGCCGGTCTGGGCCCGCAGCCGCAGCAGGTGCAGTGCGAGGACCGACGTCGCCCGGGTCAGCTCCTGCACCTGCGCGGTGTCGACCGGCCCGGTGACGACGGCCCAGATCGAGCCCAGCCACTCCCCGCCCGCCCGGACCGGGATCACCAGCCGGGGCTTGATCCCCTCCGGCCCCG
>JAKDLE010000066.1 GCA_030453005.1 Pseudonocardia sp.
AGGCACCCCCCTGCGCGCCGCGATCCTGATCGGGCTCGTGCTCGTGTCCACCGCCGCCGCCCGCGTGGCGCTCGGGCGCGACCTGGCCGACGCCCCCGCCGGGCTCCGGGAGGTCGGGCCGGCGAGCCACGGAGTGCTGATCATGAACCGGTGGTCGGGTGGGGGGAAGGTCGAGCAGTTCCGGCTCGAGGCGGCCGCCCGCGCACAGGGGGTCACACCGATCATGCTGCAGCGCGGGGACGACCTGCGGGAGCTCGCCGAGCGAGCGGTCGCCGACGGCGCCGACGTCATCGGCATGGCCGGAGGCGACGGTTCCCAGGCACTGGTCGCCGACGTGGCACACCGCCACGACATCGCGTTCGTCTGCATCCCCGCTGGCACCCGCAACCACTTCGCGCTCGACCTCGGGCTGGACCGCACCGACGTCGCCGCCGCGATCGCGGCCTACGGGGACGCGGTCGAGCGACGGGTCGACCTGGCTCTGCTCGGCGACCGGGTGTTCGTCAACAACGCCTCCCTCGGCGTCTACGCCACCGTCGTCCAGTCCGCGGCCTACCGTGACGCGAAGCTGGCCACCACGGTGCAGCTCCTGCCCGAACTGCTCGGCCCGGGCGCGGCTCGGTTCGACCTGCGCTACACCGGCCTGGACGGGGAGCAGGCCCGGCCGGCGGACGTCGTACTGGTCTCCAACAACGTCTACCGGCTCGACTCGCTGAACGGCTTCGGCACCCGCGAACGCACCGACGCGGGGGTGCTGGGCGTGGTGACCGTGACGATCGACCGGGCCCGCGACCTCCCGAGCCTGCTCGCCGCCGAGAGCAGCGGGCACATCGAACGCTTCCGCGGCTACCGCGCGTGGACCACCCCGGAGTTCGAGATCGACTCCGCCGCCCCGCTGATCGACGTCGGCGTCGACGGCGAGGCGCTGCGGCTCCCGCCGCCGCTGCGGTTCCGCTCGCTGCCCGGCGCGCTGCGCGTGCGCACACCCGTCGACGCGCCCGGCGTCGCTCCGGCCGCGGCCGCCCCCCGCGGGATCGCACCGGCGGTCACCGCGCTGTACCGGGTGCTCGCCGGGCGCCACCCTGCTGAGGGCCCGGTCGTGCCGGTGCCACCGAGGGAACGCTGACGGAACGGTGATGACCGCCAAGCGGTACTCCGAGCTCACCCCCGCCGGCCGCCGGCGCCTGGCGGCGTCGGCTGTGCTGCGGTCCGCGGCCGCTGTCGTCCTGTTCCTCGCCGGGTACTACTCGCTCCCGCTCGACCGGCCCCTCGATCCGGCCGGCTGGCTCGTGTTCGGAGTCGGCCTGCTCGTCGTCGCGGCGGTCATCGCCTGGGAGGTGCGGGCGATCGCGCGCTCGCACCTCCCGCGCTTGCGGGCCCTCCTGGCCGTCGCGACCGGGCTGACACTGCTGATCACCCTGTACGCATCGGCATACAGCGTCATCGCGGTCGACCGGCCCGACAGCTTCTCCGAGGAACTGAGCCGGACCGATGCGCTCTACTTCACGGTGACCGTCTTCGCGACGGTCGGGTTCGGCGACATCGCTCCGCGCACCGATCTCGCCCGGGTCGTCACGATCACCCAGATGCTCGTCGGGCTGATCGCCCTCGGCCTGGTCGCGAAGATCCTGCTCGGTGCCGTGGACGTCGCGGTTCGGCGGCGCGCGACCGATGAGGAGCACCTTCAGCGGTGATCGGGCCCTAAACTGCCGGTGCGGTGTACTTGAGCGGCGGTGCCCGAACCGGCGCCGTCCACGGGCGGCGGCTCGACCGCTGCGGACGTCGCCTTGCGATCCGCTCGTTCCTGCGCGATCTCGGCCTTCAGGAGGGCACGGGTCTCGGCCGTCGGCCCGAGAGCGGGTTGCCAGTGGCGCGCCCGCGGATCGGCGTCCACGAGGACGGCTTTGGCGAGAAGGGTCAGCGGGACCGCGAGGATGGCTCCGATCGGGCCGATGACCACAGCCCAGAACAGCACCGAGAACAACGTCAGCGTCTGGCTCAACGACACCGCCTGGCCGACGACACGCGGCTGGATGATCGACTGCACGACCGCGTTGATGACGGCGTAGACGACCAGTACCGCGATCCCCGTCGACCAGCCACCCACGAGGAACCCGAAGAGGAGCGGCGGGACGAGGGCGACGAAGTAGCCGACGTTCGGGATGTAGCTGCAGAGGAAGGCGAGCAGCCCCCACAGCAGCGCAGCCGGAACGCCCAGCACGACCAGCGCGAGGGTGTTGAGCGTTCCCTGCCCGATGCCGAGCAGCGTGGTCATCACCATGTAGCGCCGCACGTTCGACGTGTACTGCGTGACCGCCGCGATGAGGTCGGGGTTGGCGGCTCCGAGCTGGCCGAAGATCACGCGGCCGTACGAGGAGTCCGCCGCCATCAGGATCATCATCGTGAGGACGATCACCAGCGCGGCGGCGAGGTTCGCGACTCCGCCCAGCACATCGACCACCGTCGCGACGACGTTGCGCGGATCCGCCGCCGCCACGGCCGCCTGGATCTGCGCCTGACCGATTCCGAGGCCTTCCAGCCATCGCGCGATGCTCGAGCCGATCTGGGCGAACTGTTCGGAGTAGGTCGGCAACATCGCCGTGAACTGGATCAACGCGACCAGGATCGCGTACGCGAACGCGGCCAGCACCCCGAACACGACGAGGGCGATGGCGGTCGTGGCGATCCCCCGCGGCACGCCGCGCGCCGACAGCCAGGCGCGAACGGGAGCCGCGCAGATCGTGAGGACGAGCGTCAGGAGCGTAGGGGCCAGGATCCCCCGGAGGGCGCTGATGCCGATGGCGGCCACGGTTGCCGCGGCGAGGCAGAGGAGGATGAAGGTCGCGCGCGGATACCTCTCGGACGACCCGCCGTGGACGGCTCCGGCGATGGCACCGTCGCGCCTCGACGTCGCGACCGAGGACGGTGTCGGAGCAGCGGAATCCGTGGACATTGCGTCTCCTTCCGAATCGACCTCAGACGGCCTTCGCCGCCTCCTTGCCCCACGAACACAGAGCGAAGATCACGATGACGTCCAGGACGATGACGACCACGCCCCACACCGGGAAGTACGGGATGAACAGGAAGTTCGAGATCATCGTCAGCACCGCGACGGCGATCCCGACCACCCGTCCCCAGACCCGTCCGGAGATCACGGCGAGACCGGCTGCGGCGACGAGGACGCCGAGGACGAGATGGGTCCATCCCCACGACGTCAGGTCGAAGGCGAAGACGTACCGGGGCGTGCTCACGTAGATCTCGTTGCCGAGCAGCGCAACGACCCCCTGCACCGAGTTCAGGATCCCGGCCACGATCATGAGGACGCCGGCGAAGAGGCTCACGCTGACGACCCAGACCGGCGCGCGCTTCGGTCGTGGGGGCGAGGCCGCTGCGTTCGGGGCCGCTGCGTCCGGGGCCGCGTGTCGTGCTGCCTGCTGGGGGACGGACATCTCGAACCTCCTGGCTCTGCCTGTCTGACTCCCGGCGATCGTGGTGTCGGCAGGTGGCGACCCCCTCATCCCCGACGGGTGAACCGGACGGGCCGTCGTCACACGGTCCCGTCATCCGCGCCGGGTGATGCCCGGCACCGTCGGACGCCGGACGCTCACCGGGTGGGTGCGGTGGATGCACTCGGGACGGCGGGAGCCGAGCATGCATGAGCCGCGCGGGGCCGACCAGCGGCGTCGCAGCCTGCGTGCCATCGAGGAGGCCCCGGCCATCGACGGCCCGGCACTGGCCGGAGTGCCGAGAACCGAGGCGCCGTGAGCGTCGAGGTCCTCGTGCTCGCCCTGTCGGCGGTGTTCCGACCGACGAGCGCGGCCGCGGTGGTCGTGATGCTCTCGACCAGCCGGCCACAGCGGTTGTTGACGTGCTACGTCCTCGCCGGCCTCGCCTTCAGCCTCGGCGTCGGCGCACTGGTCCTCGCCCTCTTCCAGAACCTCGGCCCGGTGGCGGCGAGGACCGCCCGGCCGGTGCTCGACGTCGTCCTCGGCCTGGCCGCGCTCGCCTACGCCGGAGCCACCTGGTCCGGACACCTGCCACGGCGCGCCACGGGCGGGACCGGGATGCCGGGATGGCTGCGGCAACGGATGCAGGACCTGTCGCCATCCGGCGCCGCGGTCCTCGGAGTACTCACCCACCTGCCCGGCGTGGTCTACCTCGCCGCGCTGAACGCGATCGCCGGCGATGCGAGCGGCACGCTGAACGAAGTGGTGCAGCTGTCGATCTACAACGCGTTCTGGTTCGCCGTGCCGCTCGTGGCGCTGGTCCTGTCGGCGTACCGCCCGGCGCTCGCGAGGGACCGCCTCGAACGGGCGACGTCATCGGTGGGGCGACACCGGACCGGCCTCGTCGTGGTGTTGTTCGGTGCGCTCGGCGGGTACCTGCTCGTCACCGGCGCGGCCGATCTCGCCGGCCGGTGACGGTCGAGGTGTTCCGGCGGTGCGGTCGAACGTCGGCACGTCGCCCTGCTCGACCTGTCGAACCACCTGTTGCAGGTGAGGACCCCGAACGGGGCGGCGGTGTTCGCTCGGCTCCTGGAGTGAGCCGACGAACGGCTCGCCGTACCGAAGGGCCCGACCATGGCGTTGAGTGAGTACCCACCGGGTGCGACGTTCCCAGGCCGGATCGGTCGGACCACCGACGAGTCGACCCCGGCATGGCCCCAACCGGTCCGTGCGGTCCCGGGATCCCCGAACGTACTGTTCATCGTGCTGGACGATGTCGGGTTCGGGCAGCTCGGCTGCTACGGCAGCCCGATCGCCACCCCGCACCTGGACGCGCTGGCGTCCGGGGGGCTGCGCTACAACCGGATGCACACCACGGCGCTGTGCTCGCCGTCGCGCTCCTGCGTGATCACCGGCCGCAACCACCACTCCAACGGGATGGCCGCGATCACCGAGCTCGCCACCGGCTACCCGGGCTACGACGGCAACATCCCGTTCGAGAACGGGTTCCTGTCGGAGATGCTGCAGCAGCACGGCTACAACACCTACATGGTCGGCAAGTGGCACCTGATGCCCTCGGAGCAGGAGTCGGCGGCCGGACCCTACGACCGTTGGCCCCTCGGGCGCGGATTCGACCGCTTCTACGGGTTCCTCGGCGGCGACACCAGCCAGTGGTATCCCGACCTCATCCACGATAACCACCAGGTGGAGCCGCCGCGCAGCCCCGAGGAGGGCTACCACCTGACCGAGGACCTCGCCGACCACGCCATCTCGTTCATCGCCGACGCGAAGCAGGTGGCCCCGGACAAGCCCTTCTACCTGCACTTCTGCCCGGGCGCGGCGCACGCGCCGCACCACGTCGCGCGGGAATGGGCCGACCGGTACGCGGGGCGCTTCGACGAGGGCTGGGACGCCTACCGGCAGGAGACGTTCGCCCGGCAGAAGGAGCTCGGTGTGATTCCCGCCGACGCGGAGCTCTCGCGGCACGATCCCGACGTCCCCGAATGGGAGTCGCTCCCGCCCGAGGCCCGCACACTCGCGGTCCGGCTGATGGAGGTGTTCGCCGGGTTCCTGTCGCACACCGACGCGCAGATCGGGCGGCTGCTCGACTTCCTGCGTGACATGGGCGAGCTGGACAACACCCTGATCATGGTCGTGTCCGACAACGGCGCGAGTGCCGAGGGCGGCTCCTCCGGCACAACCAACGAGACGCAGTTCTTCAACAACGCCCCGGAGCCGTTGGAGGAGAGCCTGGCCAAGCTCGACGAGATCGGCGGTCCGACCACTTTCAACCACTACCCGTGGGGCTGGACCTGGGCCGGCAACACCCCGTTCCGGCGGTGGAAGCGCGAGACCTACCGCGGCGGCGCGAGCGACCCGTTCCTCGTGCACTGGCCCGCCGGGATGGCGGCGCGCGGCGAGGTCCGCGAGCAGTACGCGCACATCATCGACATGGTCCCGACCGTGCTGGACGTGCTCGGGGTCGAGCCCCCCGCCACGATCCGCGGCGTCACCCAGTCACCGCTGCACGGAGTGAGCTTCGCGCACACGTTCGACGACGCGGAGGCAGCGACCCGCCACTACACGCAGTACTTCGAGATGTTCGGCCACCGCGCGATCGACCACAACGGCTGGCGGGCGGTCTGCCCCTGGCCGGGCCCGTCGTTCGCCGAGGCCGACGTCCCGTTCGGCACCGCGATCTCGGCCGAGACGCTGGCGATGCTCGACGCCGAACGCTGGGAGCTCTACCACGCGGCCGAGGACTTCGCCGAGAACTACGACGTCGCCGCGCAGAACCGCAGCAAGGTCGTCGAGCTGATCGCCCAGTGGTACGTCGAGGCGGGCCGGTACGACGTCCTGCCGATCGACGGCACGGCGGTGCTCCGGCTCATGACCGAGCGTCCGCAGCTCGCCGAGTCGCGCACGAGCTACACGTTCTGGCCGGGCACGGCGGTCCTGCCCGCCGCCGTCGCACCGCGGATGTACAACCGCCCCCACAGCATCGTCGCCGACGTCGAGATCCCCGCCGGCGGCGCCGAGGGTGTGCTGCTCTGCCAGGGCGCCAACACCGGCGGGTTCGTGTTCTACGTGCAGCAGCAGCGGCTGCACTACGCCCACAACTACCTCAGCCGTGCCGTCCACCGGGTGTCCTCGGCCGATCCGCTGCCCGAGGGCAGCCACCGGTTGCGGTTCGAGTTCGAACCCACCGGTGAGCCCGACCTCGCCAGGGGCCGGGGGGCGCCGGGGCTGGCCCAGCTCTACGTCGACGACCAGCTCGTCGGACAGACCGAGCTCCCGGTGACCGTGCCGATCCTCTTCAACCCGGGCGGCCTGTCGTGCGGTGCCAACCCCGGGGCGCCGATCGTCACCGACTACAGCTCGCCGTTCCGGTTCACCGGGCTGCTGCGCACCGTGACCGTCGACCTGAGCGGCGAGCTCATCGTCGACAGCGAGGCCGAGATGCGGATGGCGATGTCGCGGCAGTGAACGGGCTGCGGGTCAGGTGCCGCCGTCGAGCAACCAGCCGAGCTCGATGTCGGCGAGCCGGCGGCGCACCGACCAGCCGTCCAGCGCGCCGACCAGCTGGCGACACAGCGCTGTGCGGGTCAGTACCCGCCAGCGCAGTGCGTTCAGAGCCTCGACCAGCACGGCGACGCGCTCATCGGCCGGGTCCGCCGGCTCGACGTCGTGCATCCACCCGGCAGGCTGCGGACCCGGCAGCTCGCCGAGGAGCCAGCAGCGATCCAGGACCCCGACCACGCGCCGGGCCAGCATCTCCGGGGTGGCCCTGGTCCAGCCGTACGGCTGCAGGGCCGCCGCCAGCGCGACGACGCGCGGATCGTCGCGGGGAGCGATCTCCATCCGCGGCCTCCTCGGCGGTTCGACGGCGCCCGTCTCCCCCGTAGTGTCACCGATCGCGGGGGCGGGGGCAGGACGGGACGGCGGAACCGACATCGATACGGGTCATCCCCGAAGGGTGATGCCACCGCCAGCCGGAGTCGCGATGGTCGGGGTATGCCGATGCCGGACGACGAACGCGCCGAGGTGACGACGGTCAGCTCGGGCGCGTGCTGCGGTGCGGTGTCCCGCAGCGGGGTGGACCCTGTGGCGCGGGTGGACCCTGTGGTGCGGGCGGGCCGCCGCACCGGCGGGGCGGCGACCGCGCGGCCCGCTCCTGCGCTGCTCGCGCTGCCCGGTGGCATGTTCACGATGGGATCCGACGAGCAGCGCTACCCGGCCGACGGCGAGGGGCCGGCGCGGGCCGTCCGGGTCGGGGCCTTCCGGATCGCCCCGCACGCCGTGAGCAACGACGGGCGAGGACGGCTTCGTCGGCACCGCGCCCGTCGGCGCCTACCCAGCCAACGGCTACGGCCTGCACAACATGACCGGGAACGTGTGGGAGTGGTGCGCCGGCCGGTTCGGGCCTGCTCGCCCCGGCGAGCGGGCCATGCGCGGCGGCTCCTACCTCTGCCAGGAGTCCTACTGCTGGCGCTACCGGTGCGCCGCGCGCAGCGCGAACTCCCCGGACAGCAGCGCCGGGAACATCGGCTTCCGCATGGCGGCGACGGGGTCACCGCCGCCGGAGGACGGTTCCGGAGCCGGCGCGCCGGCCGTTCACCCCGGGGGGGCGATGCCCGCTCGCGTCGCCGCCACCACGATCGGGCGCGGGAGCGGCGACGAGGAGAACCGATGATCTGGGCGCTGTTGGCCGCGTACCTCACCAAACGTCCGCCCTGGGTGCAGGCGCTCGTCTTCGGTCTGTGCGTCGGCCTGTTCGTCGCAGCCGCAGCCGAGGCGGACCAGCGGGATCCGCTGATCGGATCCGTCGTCGTCCTCGTACTGACCGCGGGCGTCCTGTCGGGCGGGGCGTTCCTGCTCGCCCTGCAGGCGCAGGTGCGGCGGGGCTGGACGGTCGGCACCACCGCACCCCGCTGGGTCGCACTCGCCTACGCCGCAGTGTGGGTCCTGTCGTTGCTCGCCGCCGTTCGGGCTCTGTTCGGCGCGGGCGGCCTCAAGGTCGCCGTGCTCGCGATCGTGCCGATCGTGCTACTGGCCCCGCCCGCGCTCCTCGGGATCCGCACGCTGCTCGGGCTACCGCCCGCTCGGGACACCGACGCCCACCAGTGATCGCGAGGAGGGGCGCATGACGGACGACGGTCTGCGGGTGGTCCGGTTCCTCGGTGCGGGTCCGGCGGGGTCGGGGAGGCGGACGTGCACGTGACGACGGCGGCACTGGTGGTCATCGCGACGATCTTCGTGTGGGGGCTGGTCTCCGGGCGGCTCGAACGGGCGGACCTGACGGCCCCTATCGTCTTCGTGGTCGTCGGCGCGCTACTGGCAGCGCTGGATCTGGTCGACTCGTCGTCGGCTCCGGAGAACCTCAAGCCCCTGGTGGAGCTCACTCTCGTCTGGGTGCTCTTCTGCGACGCCGCGCGGGTCCGGGTCGGCGACCTCCGGCGCGATCTGGGCCGCTACGTGCGCCTGCTCGGGTTGGGCCTGCCGCTCACCGTCGTCCTCGGGTGGCTGCTGGCACTCTGGCTCGTCCCCGGGCTCGACGTGTGGCTCGCGCTGCTCGTCGCCGCGGCGCTGGCGCCCACCGACGCGGCGCTGGGTGTGCCGGTCGTGACGAACCGGGCGGTGCCGTCCGGGATCCGTCGGCTCATCACGGTGGAGAGCGGACTCAACGACGGGATCGCCACACCCGTCGTCATGCTGGCGATCGCCGGGGCAGCCTCCGCCGAGGGGCTCACCGAGGGGCACGGCGTGGGGGCAGCGCTGGTCGAGCTGGCGGTCGGCGTGGT
>JAKDLE010000819.1 GCA_030453005.1 Pseudonocardia sp.
ACCCACATCCGCGGGTTCGTCCTCGACCTGGAGGACTTCCACCTGCAGGAGGTCGGCGTCGAGGACGACCCGGCGACGGCGGGGGACGACCGGGCGCGCGGGCGGGTCGGGCAGGACACCCCCGCCTGAGTGGTTCAGGCGAACAGCAGGGCGATCCCGACTCCGAAGCCGAGTAGCACCACGACCCAGCGCAGCGTGTTCGCCGGGAGCCGGCGCGCCAGCTTGGCGCCCAGGAAGCCGCCGAGCAGCGTGGTGGGCGCCAGCAGGGCGACGGAGAACCAGCTCACCGGTGCGCCGAACGCGAAGATCGCCGCGCTGACAGTGGCGATCACGAGCGACAGCAGCCCCTTCAGCGCGTTGAGGCGCACGAGCCCGTCGTGCGCGCACAGCGACAGCGTCGCGATGAGGATGACGCCCAGCGCGCCGCCGAAGTAGCCGCCGTACACCGCGCCGACGAAGACGGCGGGGAGCAGGGCGGCGTTGCGGTCCGGCGCGTCCGCCTCCGGGGTGCCGATCCACCGCCGCAGCCACGGCCCGAGCCCCATCACCGCGCTCGCGAGCAGCACGAGCACCGGCACGACGGTGTTGAACACCGAGCTCGGCAGGACCAGCAGCAGCACGCATCCCAGCGCGGAGCCCACCACCGCGACCACCGACGTCGCCAGGATCCGCCGTCGCTGCCCGCGCAGGTCGTGGCGCGCCCCGACCACGATGCCGAGGTACCCCGGCCACTGGGCCACCGAGTTGGTGACGTTCGCGGCCAGCGGCGGGAACCCGACGGCCAGCAGCGCCGGGAAGAGCAGCAACGACCCGCCGCCCGCCACCGCGTTGATGCCCCCCGACAGCAGCCCGGCCACGAGCAGGAACACCAGCGAGAGCGGCGACGCGTCGATCACCGGGCGGACGCTATGTCCCGGACCGCCTGCCCGCCGGGCCGGGGCCGCCCACCGTCGCAGCCCGTGTCGGCTGTCGCAGCCCGCACCCCGTTCTCGCAGCCTGTCGACGGGCTGCGACACCGTGGTGGCGCTGCGAGGAGATCGCCTGCGCGGACAGCCACCCGGCACCTTCCGACGCGCGATGCGCGAGACTGGCGGTATGGATGCCGAGCAGGACCGCGACGACGTCGGTGACCCGGTGTGCTGGCTCGACCGGCTCTGCCCGGAGTGTGGCGCCATGCCCTCGCCCGACGGGCCCGAGGGCCGGTGTTGGCGCTGTGGCACGACACTGGAGCCGGACGCAACCTGAGGGCCCCGCGGACGTCCTTGAATGCACACGAACCGTCGTGTCCCCGAGGAGGTTGCCATCATGTCCAGGACCGTCCGCCTGCTGCTCGTCGCGCTGCTCACCCTCGCCGGGGCCGCGGTCGCTGTACCCTCCGCCTCCGCGACCGTTCCGTGCGAGGTGAGGTGGGGGAGCCTCGCGGAGGCGACACCCGCACTGAGCGCGTCCCCGGTCCTCGCGGCCCGCGCCGGGCGCCACCTCTGCTTCGACCGGGTCGTCTTCGACCTCGACGGACCGGCGGGCGGCTACCTCGTGCGCTACGTCCCGGCGGTGACCCAGGACGGTTCGGGTGCGGTGCTGCCGGTGCCGGGCGGCGCCCGCCTCCAGGTGCAGCTCCACCACCCGGCCTACGACCAGCAGGGCGAGCCGACATTCCCGGGCCGGGTGGGGCAGTCCGCCGTTGACGTGCGGAACTTCGACACGCTGCGCTCGGTCGTCTTCGGCGGCAGCTTCGAGGGGTACACGACGTTCGGGGTGGGCACCCGGGCGCGGCTCCCGTTCCGGGTGTTCACGCTCGACGGTCCCGGCGACCACAGCCGGATCGTGGTGGACGTGGCGCACCACTGGTCCTGATCACCGCGGGCTTACACTGGCGACGCGGACGAGCAGGCCGGGCGGCCGCGTCGCCGGTTGCGTGCAACCGTCGTCGAGGAAAGTCCGGACTCCGCAGGGCAGGGTGGTTGTCAACGGCAACCCGGGGCGACCCGCGGGAAAGTGCCACAGAGAACAGACCGCCTCGTGCGAGCGGGGTAAGGGTGAAACGGTGGTGTAAGAGACCACCAGCACCCCGGGTGACCGGGGTG
>JAKDLE010000820.1 GCA_030453005.1 Pseudonocardia sp.
GCGGGGGCCGTGTGGCCGCCGCTGGCTCCCTCGAAGCCCCAGCTGACGATCCGGCGCGGATGGATGCGGATCCGGGGTTGCGGGTCGGTGATCACCTCGGCGGTTCCGCGGATCTCGACGCCTTGGGGTCGAAAGGGCGGGAGCACCTCGTCGATGACCAGCGCGGCGTGGCCGGTGGCGGTGATGTCGCGGAACTTCTTCGTCCGGGCCAGGTCGCGCCCGCCGACCTCGACGGCCTGCCCGTCGTCGGTGAGCGACCAGCCCACCGGAGTCACGTGCGGGCGACCGTGGGCGTCCACCGTGGCCAGCCGGGCCACGGTCTTGACCGTGCGCAGGTAGGCGAGTTCGGCAGCGGTGAAGATCTCCATGGTGTTGCTCCTCGTCGTAGCTGCGGCGGGTCAGGGACCGCCGCGGCGGGTGCGGGGCACGACGTCGGTGTCGTCGAACCCGGCGAGGATCCGTTCGAGCACCGCGCGCAGGTCGCGGATCTCCGTCGCGCCGAACCGCTGCTGCCACTCCTTCTCGAGGGCGGCGAAGATCGGTCGGCTGACCTGTTGGCTCCGGGCGCCCTTGTCGGTGAGCCGGACCTGCTTGGCCCGGCCGTCGTCGGGGTCGGTCTCGACGAGCACGTAGCCGCGGGCCTGCAGGTGGGCGACCTGCTGGCTGATCGCCTGCTTGCTCACCCCGGCCATCTCGACGAGCGAGCCGAGCCGGATCCCCTGGTCGCCGTGCAGGTGCCGCATCACGTTGGTGCCCAGCGACAGCGACAGGTCCGCCATCCCGGCCTCGGCGAGGCGGCGGTCGAACTCGGCGGTGTAGATCGCCTGTACCCGGCCCAGCAGCGTGCTGAGCGGGAACGGGAAGCGGAACGTGGAGGAGGGCGAGGCCACCACGGCATCCTCGTCGACGTGCCGGGGGTGTTGTCCGGGCATCGTCGGTTGCCGGGCGGTCTCGCCCTGATCCGGCACGGCGCTCACCCGGCCAGCCGCGCGGTCAGCGGGTCGGCGTGCTCGATCAAGCGGCCGAGGGCCTGCCGCAGCTGGTGCCGCAGCGTGTCGTCGGTGAGGTTCCCGTGCTGGTCGAAGCGCTTACGCCCAGCACCCGGCGCAGGTCCTCCTGCGCGCGCTGCGCCCCGCGCGGGCTGGGGCCGGCGCCGATCATGGCGACCGGCTTGTTTCGCAGCGCGTCGGTCGCATACGGCTGGGACGCCCAGTCCAGCGCGTGGGGTCGGCCCGCTCTCGACGTCCTCGTCGAACGCTGGCACGCCATCCAGGTCCTCCCACAGGGTCAGCCGCACTCCCGCCGGGGCGGCAGCGCTGGCTGCGGGCAGCAGTCGCCGGTTGAACGAGTCGCGGCGCAGGCTGCCGGCCACGGCCAGGATCGTCGTCATCGGGGCTCACCGCCCGACACGACCGCGCCGACCGCCGGGTCACTCGCGCTCGCGGCGCCTTCAGCGCGGCGCGCAGGCTGCGGCGTGGTGCGGCGCAGCAACGGAATCAACACGGCCGCGACGCTGACGTGCAGCAGCCCCAGCCAGGCCTGGTTCGCCGCGGTGATGCCCGCGCTGAACAGTGGACCGGCGAGCGACAGCACCGCCACCGTGAGCGCCGCGGCCGTCCACAGGCCGCGCGCCCTGCTGGTGAACCGCTCCAGCACCGCCAGCAACGCCCAGCCCGCCAGCGAGGCCGCCAGGGCGGCCACCGCGACCACGACCGCGTTCACGTCGTGCGTGGCGCCCCCGCCTTGCGCCGGGCCGCGCAGCGCGAAGCCCAGCACCGGCTCGGCCACCACCCACACCGCGACCGCACCGACCACCGTGGCGGCCACCGCCTGCGCCCGGGCCATCGCCTTGCTCGTCTGCTTGCTGGACATCTCTCCAGACCTCCTTCTCGGATCGCGAGACCAATCGGTCAAGCGCTTGACAGTCTGCCTCCGAGAGGAACGTCCGTCAAGTGGTTGACTAAAGTCAGAGCGAGCAGGAGAGGCGGTGGTGCGGCGGCCACGATCACGGTGTCGCAGCCGAGGATCCTCAACTGCGACACCAAGCGCGCGCTCAGGTGTTCAGAAAGATGGGCGA
>JAKDLE010000067.1 GCA_030453005.1 Pseudonocardia sp.
CGTCGCGCGCCCGCTCGCGGGCGTGGGGATGCTCGTGCAGGGCCAGCGCGGCGACGATCGGCCGCACCAGGTTGATCAGCTCGACGGCCGCGACCGGGATGTCCAGCGGCGCGCTGTCGAGCCCGCGGTGGCCGCCGGACTGCCCGCCGGCGCCGGAGACGGCCGCCGCGCAGCGTGGCGACGAACCGCTCGATCCCGCGCTCGGTGCGCGTCGCCGCACGTCGCGGCCGGGCAGCGGCACCCCGACCCAGCGCAGGCCGCGCGGCAGAGCAGCCGCCGGACCTCGCCGAGCAGTGCCACCCGCTCCGCGCGCCGCTCTGCCCCGTCAGCCGTGTGCGGAAGGCGTCGGCCCGATAGGCCCGGCACCGGTTCGCGACGAAGGCGTACCCCCTCCCGCAGCAGCGTCAGGCTGCTGTCGAGCGCCCGGATCGCCGGGATCGCCCGCCGGCTCAACTGCGCATCGCGCGCATCGACTCCCGCAACGAGCCCATCGTCGCCATCACAGCGGTCGGCTCGTAGCCGCAGTGCGCCATGCAGTTGCTGCACCGCGGGTCGCGGCCGCGGCCGTAGGCCTCCCAGTCGGTGTCCTCGCACAACTCCCGGTAGCTCGCGGCGTACCCGTCGTCCATCAGATAGCAGGGCCGCTGCCAGCCGTAGAGCGAGTAGGACGGGATGCCCCACGCGGTACACGGGAAGTCGACCTTGCCTTCGAGGAAGTCCAGGAACAGCGGCGTGTGGTTGAGCCGCCACTTCTTGCGTCTGCCGTCGGCGAACGCCTTGCGGAACAGCTCGCGGGTCTCCTCGACGCCCAGGAAGTGGTCCTGGTCCGGGGCCTTCTCGTACGCGTAGGCAGGCGAGAGCATCATCTGGTCGACCTTCAGGTCGTTGTTGAGGTAGTCGAGCACCTCGATGACGCTCTGCGGACTGTCGGTGGAGAAGAACGTGCTGTTCGTGGTCACCCGGAAGCCGCGGGCCTGCGCGTCCTTGATGTTGTCCACGGCCTGGGCGAACACGCCCTTCTTGGCGACGGACTCGTCGTGGCGCTCCTCGAGGCCGTCGATGTGCACGGCCCAGGCGAAGTACGGCGACGGGCGGAACTTGTCGATCTTGCGGGGCATCAGCAGCGCGTTCGTGCACAGGTAGACGAACTTCTTGCGTTTGATGAGCTCGGAGACGATCTCCTCGATCTGCGGGTGCATCAGCGGCTCGCCGCCCGCGATCGAGACGATCGGGGCGCCGCACTCCTCGACGGCGCCCAGCGCGTCCTCCACCGACATGCGTCGCTTGAGCTGGTCCGCGGGCTGCTGGATCTTCCCGCAGCCCTCGCAGGCGAGGTTGCAGGCGAACAGCGGCTCGAGCTCGAGGTCGAGCGCGAACCTCTTGTTGCCCTTGATCTTCTGCTTCATCAGGTAGCTGCCGACCTTCACGGCCTGGCGGAGTGGGACACCCACGTCAGGAGACCTCCTTGGGAAGACTGAATCGGATGGACTCGGTGGCGATGCGGTGCTCGTGGACGTCGAGCGGGCCGAGCCCGCCGAGCGCCGCGAGCACCTCGTCCACCAGGGCGGGCGGGGCGGACGCGCCGGCGGTGACCCCCACCGTGCGCGCCTCGACCAACCAGTCGAGATCGACGTCGAACGCGTCGTCGACGAGGTGCGCCCGCGCGCCGCAGCGCCGGGCGGTCTCGACGAGCCGCTGGGAGTTCGACGAGTTGGCGGAGCCGACCACGAGGACGAGGTCGGCCCGTTCCGCGACGGCCCGCAGCGCCGCCTGCCGGTTGGTGGTGGCGTAGCAGATGTCGTCGGTGCGCGGCCCGCGCAGCGCGGGGAAGCGCTTCCGCAGCGCCGCGACGATCTCGGTCGACTCCTCGACCGACAACGTCGTCTGCATGAGGTAGGACACCCGCTCCGGGTCCGGGACCGTGACACGCTGCGCGTCCTCGACGGTCTCGACGAGCGCGATGCGGCCCGGTGCTTCGCCGAGGGTGCCTTCCGTCTCCTCGTGCCCGTCGTGGCCGATGAACAGCACCGTGCCTTCCTCCCGGGTGTACCGGCGCGCCTCCACGTGCACCTTGGTCACCAGCGGGCAGGTCGCGTCGACCACGTCGAGCTGCCCGCGCTCGGCCTCCGCGCGCACCGCGGGGGACACCCCGTGCGCGGAGAACACGGTGAGCGCGCCCGGCGGGACCTCGTCGAGCTCGTCGACGAACACGGCGCCGCGGCGCTGGAGGTCGGCCACCACATGTGTGTTGTGCACGATCTGCTTGCGAACGTAGACGGGCGGTCCGTGCCGGGCGAGGGCCTCCTCGACGATCTCGATCGCGCGGTCCACGCCCGCGCAGAACGAGCGCGGCGCCGGCAGCAGGGCCTGCCGCGGGCCGACCGCCGCCGCCCACCCGGCCAGCACCGGTCCGAGCTCGGAGAGCAGACGCAGCGCGTGCAGCCCCCGGCGCGGGGTGCCCCAGTCGGCCAGCGGCTCGTCGGGCGTGTCGACGATGACCCGGACCGCGGCCAGGGGCCGGTCGCGGGCGGCGCAGGCCAGCCGGGACGACTCCATGTCCACGGCCAGCACGCCCGTGCGGGCCAGCTCGCCGTACTCGTCGCCGTGCACGACGTGGTCGCGGGTGGCCAGCGGCCCGCAGTGCACGGTGAACCCGGCCCGGCGCAGCTGCCCGGCCAGCAGGGGCGCGGACGGGCACGGCACGGTGCGGTCCGCCCCGCGCACCTCGGAGGCCACCACGACGTCGCCGCTCGCGACGCCGTCGCCGACGCCGCCGCCGAGCCCCGCGACGGCGAACGCGTCGAACTCGCGCTCCGGAAGGAGCTCCTCGATGCAGCGCGCGTTGCGCCGCGAGAGGAACCCGGTGCGCAGCACGGCGTCCGCGCCCAGGAGCGGGTCCAGCGCCCGGCGCAGCGCCCTCGCCTCGATGGGCAGCGGAGCGCACACCACGAGCCGCGGAGCGGCGGTCGCTCGAGTGGGAAGAGTGGGCGTCATCGGGCGCCTCCCGCCCCGGCGGCGCAGTTCAGGCGGCCCAGCGCGCTGAGCGGGAACACCAGCCGGTAGAGGTGGTAGTTGATGGAGAAGTCGCCGGGGAAGCCGGTACCGGTGTAGAGGTCCTCGTCCCAGGTGCCGTCGGACCGCTGGGTGGCCGCGAGGTACCCGCCGCCCCGCCGAGCCGCCTGGGTGCCCGTCCGGCCGACGGCGTGCAGCGCGAGCAGTGCCCACGCCGTCTGCGACGCCGTGGAGGCACCGCGCCCGACCCACTCCGGGTCCCGGTAGGAGCGCAGGTCCTCGCCCCAGCCGCCGTCGGCGTTCTGGTGCTCCTCCAACCACCGCACCGCGCGGCGCAGCGCGGGGTGGTCGCCGTGGAGACCGGCCGCGACCAGCGCGGGCACGACGGCCCCGGTCCCGTACACGTGGTTGACCCCCCACCGGCCGAACCAGGAACCGTCCGGCTCCTGGTGTCCCAGCAGCCAGTCGACGCCGCGACGCACCGACTCGCGGTCCGGGGACGCGACCACGGACAGCGCCTCCACCACGTGGGCGGTGACGTCCGCGGACGGCGGGTCGATCACTGCCCCGAAGTCGCAGAACGGCAGCTTCGTGATCACCTCGCGGGTGTTGTCCGCGTCGAACGCGCCCCACCCGCCGTCGCGTGACTGCATGCCCTCGACCCACGCCACGCCGCGCCGGGTCGCGGCGTCCACGGCCGCCCGGTCGGGGTGGTCGATCCGGTGCAGGGCGAGCAGCACCTCCGCGGTGTCGTCGATGTCCGGGTAGCCGTCGTTGTCGAACTCGAACGCCCAGCCGCCCGGCGGCGTGTGCGGGCGCCGCACCGCCCAGTCCCCGGGCACCCGGATCTCCTCGGCGAGGATGTAGTCGGCGGCCCGCAACAGCGCCGGGTCGTCGGCGGGCACCCCGGCGTCGCGCAGCGCGATCATCGCGAGCACCGTGTCCCAGACCGGGGACTGGCACGCCTCCAGCCGCCGGACCACGCCGTCCGGTGTCTCCTCCCGGATGAGGAACCGTTCCAGCCCGTCCAGCCCGGCCCGGACGACCGGATGGTCGTGCGGGTAGCCCAGCAGGTTCAGTGCGAGCAGGGAGTAGACCCAGGGCGGCTGGATCCCGCCCCACGAGCCGTCGGCCTCCTGCCGCGCGACGATCCACTCGGCGGCGCGGCGCTTCGCGTGCTCGCGCAGCCGGCGCAGCGGGCGGCGCTCATAGCGGTGCAGCAGCCGGTCGGCCACTCGGAACGCCCACGGCCAGGACGGCAGCGGGTCGCGCCGCGGAGCGGGCGGGCGACCGGCCCGCAGCTCGCCGACGGACACCCCCAGGTCGCGTCGCGGGCGCAGCGCGCACACCACCGTCAGGGGCACCACGGTCTGGCGCGCCCAGCACGCCCAGTCGTAGACGTTCAGCGGCACCCACCTCGGCAGCAGCACCAGCTCCGGCGGCATCGCGGGCAGCTCGTCCCACGACCACTCGCCGAACAGCGCGAGCCAGATCCGGGTGAACACCCGGGCGGCCTCGAGCCCGCCCTCGGCGTGCACGAACGCGCGCGCCCGCGCCATGTGCGGCGTGTCCGGATGGTCGCCCGCGAGCTTGAGCGCGACGTAGGCCTCGGCGGTGGTGGACAGGTCGCCCGGCCCGTCGTGGAACAGCGCCCATGTCCCGTCGGGCCGCTGCTGCGAGCGGATCCAGCGCGCGGCCTGCTCGGTCTCGACCTCGCCGCGGACGCCAAGGAACTGGCGCAGCAGCAGGTCCTCGGCGTCCATCGTCACGTTGGACCGCAGCTCGCCCTTCCACCAGCCCTGCTCGTCCTGGAGCCCGAGCAGGTGCTCGGCGGCCGCGGCGGTGGCCCGCCGCGCCGCGGAGTCCCGGGCATCGACGTCCGCGCCGACAGCCCCCGGCAGCGTCGTGGATGGATCCAGTGCCGTCACGACGTCCACCTCCTTTCGATCGACGATTCGGTCATGTCGTCCCGGTCACAGCGTCCGGGACACGAGGAACGCGGCCAGCTCGGCGAGCTCGTCGGCCGCGCCGCCCGCCCGCTGCGAACCCGCCAGGTGGCGCAGCGCGGCCGCGTGCAGCCGGTCGCGCTCCGCCTCGGCCCAGTCGCGGGAGCCCGCGCGCTCGACGAGCCCGGCCGCCTCGCGCAGCTGGTCCTCGGTGAGCGGACCGGCCTGGCGGTACAGCTCGCCGAGGCGCGCGCCCGCCGCGGTGCCCGAGCACAGCGCGTGTACCACCGGCAGCGTCTTCTTGCGGCAGCGCAGGTCAGCGAGGACCGGCTTGCCGGTGGTCGCCGGGTCGCCCCACAGCCCGAGCAGGTCGTCGACGAGCTGGAAGGCCAGCCCGACGTCGGCGCCGAACCGGCCGAGCCGCGCTTCCAGATCCGGGTCCGCCCCGCACGACCTGGGCGCCGATGGACGCCGAGCAGGCGAGCAGTGCGCCGGTCTTGCCTGCCGCCATGTCGAGGCATTCCTCGAGGGAGACGTCCATCCGCTGCTCGAACCGGAGGTCGAGGGACTGGCCCGCGACCAGCCTGCCGACGGTGGCGAGCAACGATCGGGTGGCTGCCGCCGCGGCGGGGCCGGGATCCTCCAGGAGCGCCTCGGCCGCCAGGGCCAGCAGCGCGTCCCCGGCCAGCACGGCGGCCGACCGGCCGAACACGGTCCACGCCGTGGCCCGGTGCCTGCGTTCGGTGTCGCCGTCCATCACGTCGTCGTGGAGCAGCGAGAAGTTGTGCACCAGCTCGACCGCGGCGGCCGCGCGCACCGCGGCCTCCGGGGCGGCGCCTGCTGCCCGGGCCGACAGCAGCGCCAGCGCGGGACGCAGCGCCTTGCCGCCGGCTGCGCGGCCGGGCGGGACGCCGTCGGCGTCCGCCCAGCCGAAGTGGTAACGCGCGACCCGCCTGCTCTCGGCGTCGAGGCGGTCGACGAGCCCGACCAGCTCGGGTTCGACCAGCGCCCGCGCCGCGCCGAGGCAGGACGGCACCGGCGGCCGGGGCCGCTTCTGGGTCGCGGGTGAACTGGCCGCGGGTGGACTGGTCATGGGCGGGCTGGTCATGGGCGGGCTGGTCACGCGTGGGAAGGTCTCGGTCTGGACCGTCATGTCGGCACCTCCGTGCGACGGGAGCGGGTCGAAAGGGGTGACCCGAGGGCGGGGGCCGCGGCGGCCTCGCCGCGACAGGCGGCCCCCTCCATCGTGTCCGGCCACCCGGTGTCCACCCAGGCGCCTGCGAGGGCCAGGCCCGGCCGGGCATCGGCGTCGACCGGGACGTTCTCCGCCCTGGCCCGCACGCGGACGTCGGCGGGTGCGTGCAGCGGGGGGACGTCGCCGACGGCGGGGTCCGCCGTCGGGTCCGCGACGCCGTGGCCGTCCGGCACGGACATGTGCCGTACCCCCTTCCGTTCGGCTCCTCATGGGACCGTCCTGTCCGGACCCCTCATGTACCGGTTCCCTTCTCCGCCGTTTTCACTCCTGCGACGCGAGATCGCCATGAAGGTTTTCGGGAGCGCTGTGACCGGTGCGGACGCACCTGTGGCGTCGGTCACGAAAGTTCGCATGTTTCTGCCGGGGCCGCCCGGGTACGCATGGCCTGCATCACTCGGACGAGATCGTGGAGGAACACATGGGCAAGAAGGCCCGCACCGGTCTGCTGCTGGCGGCAACGTCCTGTCTGCTGGCAGTGATGGTCGACTGGATCGTCGAGGAACTCTGAGACCCGGGCATCCGGGGAGGAGGAGCGGCCGGACACCGGCGGCTCCTCCTCTGCTGTCTGGAGGAGATCGTGCGCGTACTGCTGGTCCATCCGAGCGCGCTGATGTACTCGGAGCTCTTCCTGCGGCTCGAGCCGCTCGGCCTCGAGCGCGTCGCCGGTGCCGTGCGCGCGGACGGGCACCGGGTACGGATCATCGACCGGCAGACGCACACCGCGGCCGAGCTGGACCGTGAGCTGGCCGCGTTCCGCCCGGACGCGGTGGGGTTCGGCCTCAACTACCTGGCGAACGGGCCGTCACGGAGGTGCCGGGTGCGGTGACGCTCGACGGCGTCGGCCCCGGCGCGCCGGGCATGCTGGCGAGCATCGACGAGCCGCGGCCTGCCCGCGACCTGGTCGGGCGGCGGCACCGGTACTTCATCGGGGTGCTGGATCCCGCCGCATCGGTCGAGTTCACCCGCGGCTGCCCGTGGGACTGCTCGTTCTGCTCGGCCTGGACGTTCTACGGCCGCACCTGGAGACCCGGGCCGACGTCCTGCTGCGCAACCGCGAGGTCTTCGAACGCTGGCGCAGGCTCGGGCTCAACTACATGTTCCTCGGGATGGAGGCCCTTGGCGCCGAGGGCCTCGATCTGTTCCGCAAGCGGGTCAGCCCCGACGACAACTTCCGCGCGCTCGAGGTGGCGCGCGAGATCGGGCTCACGGTCGCGATCAACCTGATCGTGGATCCGCAGTGGGACACCGCGCAGTTCCGTCGGGTGCGCGAGTGGGCGCTGTCCGTCCCCGAGATCGTCCACCTCACGGTCATGACCCCCTATCCCGGTACGGAGATCTGGCACACCGAGTCACGCATGCTCACCACCCGTGACTACCGGCTCTTCGACATCCAGCACGCCGTGCTGCCCACCCGGCTGCCGCTGCGCGAGTTCTACCGCGAGCTGGTGAAGACCCAAGCGGTGCTCAACCGCAAGCACCTGGGTACGGCGGCGCTCGCGAAGACGGCTCGGATCGTCGGCGGGCACCTGCTCAAGGGGCAGACCAACTTCGCCAGGATGCTGTGGAAGTTCGGCCGGATCTACAACGCGGACCGGCAGTTCGCCGAGCACGCGGAGACCGTCCGCTACGAGCTGCCGGTGCCCGAGCAGCACGAGGTCGCGCCGCGGGACCGCAACCAGCTCTACGTGCACTCCGTCGGCCGCCGGAAGGCCGGAGACTGAGCATCTGGTCGCGCGGTACCACGACGGGTGCGGCAGCGGCGACGTCGCCCTCATGGTCGCGACGCGACGCACTGGTCCCTCGCCCCGAACAGCGGCGCATCGACGACCGGTGGGTCGGCCAGGCGGGCTGGAGAGTCTGAACCCGACCGTTGTCGGGTGAGCCGTCAGACGTGCTGGGGGACGACGGCGCCTGCCGCGCGCCGCGAGGCCCGCAGCCGCCGCGCGGCGCCCGTCACCAGCCCCACCGACACGACCGCCACGCCGACGTGCGCGACAGGCACGGCGATACCGTCGACGCCTGCGGAACTCAGCACCGCCCGCAGGTTGGACAGCACGATCAGCCCGCCCACGGCCACGCCCAACACCCCGGACGGCAGCCGGGTGACCAGCCACGCCGCGATGGGCGCCGCGACGATGCCGCCGATCAGCAGCCCGGCGACGGCGAGCCAGTGGATGCCCGCGTGGCCCAGCCCGACCACGAAACCGATGCTCGCCGCGACCGTCACCAGCAACTCCGACGCGCTCACCGAACCGATGACGGTGCGCGGCGCGGTGCGCCCCGCCGTGAGCAGCGTGGAGGTGGCGACCGGGCCCCAGCCCCCGCCGCCGGTGGCGTCGACGAACCCGCCGACGAACCCGAGCGGGCCCAGGAACCGACGCCCGTGCGGGGAGACCCGGGCGGCCGACTCGTGGGGTGGGCGCAGCGTGTACTTGACGAGGATGAACACGCCGATCGCGACCAGCAGCCCGGCCATCAGCGGGGCCGAGGCCGCGGTGGACAGCCTGCTCAGCAGCAGGGCGCCGAGGAGGGCCCCCACCGCGCCGGGCACGCCCAGTCGCAGCACGAGCTTCCGGTCGATGTTGGCGAAGCGCCAGTGGGCGTAGCCCGACGCCAGCGCCGTGCCGATCTTCGCGAGGTGCACCGAGGCGCTGGCCGTCGCCGGGGTCAGCCCGGCGAGCAGCAGCAGCGTGGTGGAGGTGACGCCGTAGCCCATCCCCAGGGCGCCGTCGACGAGTTGGGCGCCGAAACCGGCGAGGGCGAGCAGGACGAGCGTGGTCACGGCAGGACTCCAGGAGCGGACGCGGACGGCCACGGCGGTGCAGCCGTGGACCGGGATCAGCGGGGGAGAACGCCGGAGCGACAGAACTCGTCGTATGCGTGGCCGCGACGCGAGGGCCAGAACCGCTCGAGGTCGGGACGCGGGCCGCGCGACACCCCCGCACGGGGCGGCGGCGCGGCGCTACAACGTGCTGCAGAACCTCGCCTACCT
>JAKDLE010000821.1 GCA_030453005.1 Pseudonocardia sp.
GGCCGAACCCCACCCCGCCACGTCATCCAGCGCCACCCCGACAGCGTGCTGGACGAAGCCGGAAATCGAGGAAGCCTCGCCGGCCTCAACGAGCCGACGCACGTGATCTACGGTGGCAACCGGCAACGTGATGGTGACTTTCCGAGTATCCGCCATACCAACCACCATACCGCACCTGATTCGGCCCAGAACATGCAGGCGCTCGACCTCCAGCGCGAGGTGCTCGGCCCGAGTGATCCGCCTCCCGTCGGCCCGCCCGCCGGGTGGTACCCGGACGGGCAGGGGCAGCAGCGTTGGTGGAATGGCTCCCGCTGGACGGAGCACACGCAGCCCGCCCGCTGACCAGCCCTCGACGCCCGGCGGCACCCGACGGTCCATCGCCGTGGCGCCGTCGTCGATCACCGGACCAACTCTCGGCGAGGAAGAACGTCAGATCCTGGTGGCGGCGCGCAACGCCTCGGCGGTGCGCGCTATCTCCCGTCCGTCGGCGAGCACGGTCGGTGTGGAGACGATCCCCGCCTGTAGCGGCAGGCCCGCCCCGACGACCTGTGCGGCGGTCTCGGGCAGCAGCCGGTAGGCCCGGACGGCCGGACCGAGGCGTAGAGGTCGGCGATCTTGGTGATGCCCGCGGTGATCCAGACCACCCCCAGGGCGACCCGCGACCAGGAAGCAGGCCCCGGTGAGCATCCAGGCCACCGGCTCCACCAGCACGACGACCCGCTCCCACCGGCCGAGCACCGCGGGGATGGACGCCCCGGTCAGGTCCGATGCGACGGCAGGCGCGAGCAGCAGCGACGCCACTCCCGCCACAAGCCCGAACCCAGCCGGCCCGACGCACCGCCCGATAGCCCTCGACATCGAGCACGCCCGAGGCCTGCGGCGGGGTGAGGAAAGCGGCGAACAACAAGGAGCCGACCGCGACCCCACCGCACAGCTCCGCGACCGCGCGCAGCGCCCTGAGACCGACCACCACCCTGAGCAGTCGTCGCCGAGACCGTCCGGGTTCCCCGGCGGGCCTGAGGAGGCCCACCGATGAACGACACCAGAGAGATCGGCGCGGCGGGTGGTTTCGCGAGCGGTGTCCGTCCCGGAGCGTGGGAGCACGACGTCGACGGACCGAGCAATGGCGCCGTGCTCCCGGCCTCGGGTCCTACCGCACCACGCGGGCCGCGGCGACGAGGTTGCGCAGCGACGCCACGACCTCGGCCTCGCCGCGGGTCTTCAGCCCGCAGTCGGGGTTGGCCCAGAGCCGGTCGGGCCCGACCCAGCGGCCTGCGGCCCGCAGCAGGTCCGCCAGCTCCGCGGCCGTGGGCACCTGCGGGGAGTGCACGTCGTAGACGCCCGGACCGAGACCGCGGGGCACCCCTGTGCCCAGCTCCTCCAGCACCTCCATCCGCGACCGCGCCGCCTCGACCGTGGTCACGTCGGCGTCGAGGGCGTCGATCGCGCCGACCACGGCACCGAACTCGGAGTAGCACAGGTGGGTGTGCACCTGCGTGGAGTCGGCCAGCCCGCCGGTGACCAGGCGGAAGGAGTCGACGGCCCAGGCCAGGTACTCGGCCCGGCCTGCCTCCCGCAGCGGCAGCAGCTCCCGCAGCGCGGGCTCGTCGACCTGGATCACGCGGAGCCCGGCCGCCTCCAGGTCGCGCACCTCGTCGCGCAGGGCGAGCCCGACCTGTCGCGCGGTCTCCCCCAACGGCTGGTCGTCGCGGACGAACGACCAGGCCAGGATCGTCACCGGGCCGGTCAGCATGGCCTTCACCGGCCGCTCGGTCAGCGACTGGGCGAACGTACTCCAGCCCACCGTGATCGGGGCGGGACGCGACACGTCGCCGTGCAGGATCGGGGGACGCACGCACCGCGACCCGTAGGACTGCACCCAGCCGAACTCGGTGGTGGCGAAGCCGTCGAGGTTCTCGGCGAAGTACTGCACCATGTCGTTGCGCTCGGGCTCGCCGTGCACGAGGACGTCGAGACCGATCTCCTCCTGCAGCCGCACCACCCGCTCGATCTCGGCGCGCATCCGCTGCTCGTAGCCTGCGTCGTCGAGCCGCCCGGAGCGGTG
>JAKDLE010000068.1 GCA_030453005.1 Pseudonocardia sp.
GATCGTCTCGTAGGTCGTGATGCCCTGAAACCGGGCGTACAGCAACGCCTCGCGATCGTCGGAGATCCACCACGAACCGGCGAACTCCGTCCACTCCTTGATCACGACGCAGGTCTCGGCTTCCCCGAGATGCTGGAGCGGCTTGGCGTCCGTACCGCCGAACACCGCCCGGCGCACCCGGTTCACCCGCCGCACATCGGAATCGGCGGTGATCTCGATCGGATCGTCGAGCCAGCCAGCGGTCGGGACACCGGCGAGTGCCGGCAGGTACCGCGCGGATCTGCTGGCCTCGTACGCCACGGTGGCCGTCCATCGTCCCCGCCCGTTGAGTACGACCTGCAGCAGGTCGAGCCGGTCCACGGCGGCGAAGTTGCACAACACCGTGTTGTCGGGGAACAGGAAGGTCGTCACGAGGCGTCGATGGTCCCGTTCTCCACGTCCAGAGCGCGCCTGATCTCCTCGACGTCAACGCCGAGCAGGTTGGCGTAGGGGCGCAATGTCGTCGCTCCCGCATCGTAAGCGGCGTAGGCGTCCCGGGTGAGTAGCCCCGGGGGGCGTTGCCGGTTCGCCTCACTGACCTGCCGGGCGAAGTCGGGTCCTCGCCCGGCAAGCGAGGACGCTCGGCGCGCGGTGAGGTTGCGGAACCGGTCGCAGGTTCCGGCGTCGATGAGCCGAAGCGCCTTCAACCGGTACGCGAGCGCTGAGGGTGTGACGATCAGGTCGCAGGCGAGCACGGCGAAGCTCTGCTCGGTCAAGCCGACGCTGCCGACGGCCGCACGCAACGTCGGCTCCGGCATCAGGAACGCAGCGGCGAACGCATTCGCGCGCAGCTCGCTGGGCGATTTTCCCTGTGCCCGGTCGAAGACGTCCTCGTCGAGATGGACGCCCTGGTCGTCCTCGACGAGCAGGTGGCCCAGCTCATGAGCGAGCGTGAATCGTTGGCGGGTCGGCACCGCCGACGTGGCCAGCACGATCAGTTTGACGTCATCTGATGACGTTGCCAGCCCGTCGAACCCGTCTCCGAGGTCCAGGACGGCGACGTCGGCACCGAACACGGTCTCCACCAGCCCGATGAGATCGGTGTGGTCGGCTCCCTCGATCCGAGCCCGTGCGGCCTGGGCGAGCCGGATGCCCTGATCGGTCCACCCGCCGGGCCCGGCAGCAGTTTCCGACGGCTGCCACGGTTGGGCGAAGCCGAGATGGGACAGGTCCGAGCGCATCGTGGCGAGCCTGCGTGCCTCGTCCACGGCCCTGCGGGCGCTGCCCCCGGTGGTGCGGGCCGCGATGGCGAGCGGGGTCTGCTCGCCGGTGATCAGCCAGTCGACCGTGACGGTGCACAGATCGGCGATCCGAGCCAGATCGAGCGAGGAGAAGCGTCGGCTGCCACTCAGTGCCTTGGACAACTTTGAGTCGTCCAGTCCGATTCGTACCGCGAAGTCGTGTTGAGTCAGCCCGGACTCCTTGATCAGATCGCGCACGCGGTTGGGGGTGCTGGGCATGGACGCGATGCTACAAGCGACTTGCGAAAATCGCAAAGATCCGGCACTGTTGCGCATCCGAGCGACGGATCTGTAACGCGCCGTGATCGTTCACGGTAGCGAGTGTAGTGATGGGGGGACCCGATGACGATCGCACCGGAGCGGCCAGCCAGCGCGCTGCCGCCCGCACCCGAGTCGGGCCAGATCGTCAACGTCCGCGGCTCCACTTGGGCAGTCGCCGACGTCCGGCGGCAGGGTCTGCCCCGCAGCCCAGCCGACGAGGGCACGGCCGGACTCGCGCACGTGGTGAGCCTGCAGTCGCTGGAAGAAGACCGGCTCGGTGAGGAGCTGGCCGTCGTCTGGGAGCTGGAGGTCGGACACACCGTCGCCCCCGACCAAGGGCTCCCGGACGTCGTCACCGCCGACGGGTTCGACGATCCCAACACCCTGGCCGCCTACGTCGACGCGGTGCGCTGGGGCGCGGTCACCTCTGCCGACGCTGACTCCTATCAGGCCCCGTTCCGCAGCGGTGCCAACGTCGAGGCCTACCAGCTCGAACCATTGCGCCGGGCGCTGCAGTCCTCCCGCACCAACCTGCTGCTGGCTGACGACGTGGGCCTGGGTAAGACGATCGAGGCTGGCCTGGTCATCCAGGAGCTGCTGCTGCGGCACCGGGCACGATCGGTCGTCATCGTCTGCCCGCCGAGCCTGCGCCTGAAGTGGCAGGCCGAGATGCGCGACAAGTTCGGCCTCGACTTCGTGATCGTCGACAGCGAGCTGCTGGCGCAGACCCGCCGCAGCCACGGGCTCGCCGCGAACCCGTTCCGGCTGCACCCGCGGGTGATCGTCAGCATGGCGTGGCTGCCGTCGCTGCGGGCTCAGCGTCTGCTGCGCAGCGTGTATGCCGACGTGCGCGACACGTCCTTGGCGCGCCGGTTCGCCTTCGACGTCCTCGTGGTCGACGAGGCGCACCACGTCGCGCCGGCGAGTCCGAGCGCGGCGAGCGGGCACCGTGGCTACGCCGTCGACAGCGCCCGCACCACTGCCACCCGAACGCTCGCCGAGCGCTGCGAGCACCGTCTGTTCCTATCGGCTACCCCGCACAACGGCTACTCCGAGTCGTTCACCGCGCTGTTGGAAATGATCGACGGACGGCGGTTCAGCCGCGGCGCGCTGCTCGACGAGACGGCGCTACGTGAGGTGACGGTGCGCCGGCTGAAGGCCGAGCTGACCGGTAAGGGCTTCCGGCCGCGCCGCATCGCCGCGCTGGACTTCACTCCGAGCGACGACGAGCAGGCGCGGTTCGCCACGCTCGACCGCATCCTCACCGAGAGCGCCCGCGCCAACGCCAAGGGCCGCTCGGGCGACATCGTGTCGCTGCTGCTCAAGAAGCGGTTCCTGTCCAGCCCATGGTCGTTCGCCCGCACCCTGGAGCTCTACGAGCACGCAGCCACCACCGGCGCGCTCCCCGACCTGGACGACGAGTACTACCAGGAGATCCTCGGTAGCGAGGCGTCCGACGAGGAGGAGGGCGACGTCGAGCACCCCGAGTTCACCGCGTTGCGGCAGAGCAAGGCGTCCGACCCGCTGGTGTCCGCCTCGGCGCAGGAGATCAGCGCGCTCGTCGACTGGGGCCGCGGCTACGAACACCGGCCCGACTCCCGGCTCACCCGGCTGATCGAGTTCCTCGACGCCGTCTGCCGGCCGGATGGGAAGACGTGGACGAACGAGCGCGTCGTCGTGTTCACCGAGTACGCCGCCACGCTCGACTGGATCACGCGGGTGCTGTCGCAGCGGGGCTATCGCGACGTCCTCGGCGTGATCCAGGGATCCACCCCGCCCGAGGTACGCGAGGACATCCGGGCCGCTTTCACCGAGGACCCGAGCAAGGCGCCCGTGCGGGTGCTGCTGGCCACCGACTCCGCGGGCGAAGGCATCGACCTGCAGGACCACTGCCATCGGCTGGTGAACTTCGACGTGCCGTTCAACCCGTCACGGCTGGAGCAGCGGATCGGACGCATCGACCGCTACGGGCAGGACCAGGTGCCCGAGATCTACCACTTCGCGCCCGATTCCACGTCGTCGACCTACGCCGCCGACATGGACTTCATGCGCCGGATCGCGGAGAAGGTCGGCAATGTCGCCCAGGATCTCGGCTCGGTCTACCAGGTCATCGACGCCGAGGTGCAGGAACACTTCGCCGGCCGTCCCCGGAAGAAGGGCCGGGCCGCGCCGGACAGCGGCGACGCCATCATCACCCGCGCGCTCGCCGGCGGCATGGAGCTCAACCGGCGTCTCACCGAGCTGTCGCAGACCTACGCCGAGCGCAAGGTCGAGATGCACCTGACGCCGGGCAACGCGCGCCGCGTCGTGGACGCGGCGCTGGCCCTCACCGCGCAGCCGCCGCTGGTGGAGGTCGGCGACGAGGACACCGACGCGCAGGTGTTCGCCGTCCCGGCCCTCGGACCGGCGTGGCAGCCGGCGCTCGACGGCCTGGCCACCCGCCTGGAGCCCGACGTGCTGCGCCCGATCACGTTCGACGAGACGGCCCAGCACAACGGCGTGGTGCACGTCCACCTCGGCACGCCCTGATGCGACGATCCACGCGGCTGCTGCGCAGCGCGCTGTTCGGCGTCGAGTCGCCGGTGCACGGGGTCACGGCGGTGGTCGTCGACGGCCTGCCGCAGTCGTGCGTCGCCGCCGTCTCCCGGTTGGTGCTGGTCGGTCGGGGTGGCCTGCGGCTGCACGAGGAGGTGTTCCTCACCGGCATCCGGGTGCGCGGACAGGCGATGGCCGAGGCCAAGGTGGAGGCGGTGCTCGACGCCGCCCTGGACGCCGAGCACCTCACGCTCGCCGACGACGACGTGCGCGACGCCCTGGCCCAGGAGTGGAACGCCGACGGGTCCCGGCTGCGCACCCGGCTGCTCGCCGCGATGACCCAGAAGGCCGGCAGGCGCCAGGCCACGGTCGCTGCGGCTCTCGACACGCGCCGTGCCGCCGACGTCGCACGGGCGCGGGAGATCTTCGGGGCCTTCCGCACCAACCTGCACGACTCGCGCGCGAAGCTGACCGAGGCGATCCGCACCCAGGAGGACATGCTGTTCACCGACGACCAGCACAAGCAGCGCCGACGCGACCTGGAGGCGACCAGGTCGAGCAGCTGCTGGCCGAGGGGCGCGCGGTCGGCAACAAGGAGCTGAGCGAGTACCTGGAGGTCAAGGGCTACGCCGACGCCGCCGACTGGGTGTATGGGCAGGCTGTCGAGCCGGAGTACGAGAGCGGCGAGCTGCTCACCCTGGCCGAGATCCGGCGGGTCCACCACCTCGCGATGCAGCCCGTCTGGGACGTCACCCCACACCCGAGCGCCACCGCGCAGGAGGGGCCCGGCGAGTTCCGCCGGCACGACATCCGCCCGTTCCCCGGCGGCATGACCCCGCCGTCGTGGGTGCTCGTCGCCGGTGAGATGCGCGGGTGGCTCACCCGTACCACCGAGCTGCGGGTCGCGGGCGTCGCCTTTCCCGAGCAGGTCGCCGAGCTACACTGCCGCTTCGAGCAGATCCACCCGTTTCTCGACGGCAACGGCCGGGCCGGGCGACTGGTGCTCAACCTGCTGCTCGTCCGGCTCGGCTACCCACCGGTGATCATCTACAAGCAGCAGCGCGCGCGGTACCTCCGTGCCCTGCGTCGCACCGACACGGGCGACTGCGGCGAGCTCGGCGAGCTGATCGCCCGCGCGATCCTCGACAACCTCTACCGGTTCGTCGTCCCCGCGATCGCCGGTCCGGCCCGCCTGGTCCCCCTCGCCGCGCTGGCGACGCCCGGCATCAGCTCATCCGCCCTGCGTGCCGCGGCCGTGCGGGGCGCCCTGCAGGCGGCGAAGGGGCCGGACGGGCAGTGGCGGTCCTCCCGCAACTGGGTCGACGAGTACGCGTCGACCCGCGAGAAGCGGCTCGGCCGTCCGAGAACACGCAGGGAGACCGGGTGACAACCTCGAACGCGGTACGCGCGGCCCACCCGGGCGGGCGGATCGCGCCGGCCCGGCCCACGGGCCGGTCGCGAAGACCCCACCACCCGGCGCTGCGCGGGAGCACGGCTTCCACACCTACCGCCAGATGCTCCGCTGGACCGTCAGCCCGACTGCCCGCGTCGAGATCCTCGACCGGCTGCTGGAGGAGAACCACCGCCGCGCCGCGCTCCCCGGCCGAGGCCGAGGACGCCCAGGGGGAGGACGGGTGACCGCGTCGATGCGGTTCGACGACGCCGAGAGGTCCACGGCGGGGGGCTGCGGGCGCAGGCCTGCCTGATCCCAACCGGTGGAAGCCACCGACTCCGCCGGGAAGATCGACCGGACTGGGGCCTGAGTGCCCATGTCGTGCCGAGGACGAAGGAGAAACGACGGTTATGGCATCACTTGCGAGCTTGGAGCAGCGGATCCGGGCGTTGGAGTCCCGACTGGCCGAGGGGGAGGGCGGGTACGGCGACACCCGCTACCGGGTGCGACGGGAGACCATCGCTACCCGGCTCGACGTGGGGCGGCTACTCGATCAGGCCGGACTGCCGCGCGCCGGCGACGAGGAGATCGATGCGGTGCTCGACGAGGACTGATCCGCCACGCACCATGGCCGGTGCGACCCCCGTTCACGCTGCGGGCGGCGAGATCGTCACGATCAGTTCGGCGCCGAGCGCGGCGGCGATCCGCTCCAGCACGGGGATCGTCAGCACGGCGCCGCCTGCTTCGAGCAGGGACAGGGCAGGTTGGGTCATGCCCGCACTGGTGGCGACCTCGGTCTCAGACCTCCGGCAGTGACTGTGCCGCGCCGCACTGACCAGGACATTCGCGATCGAGCCGATCCTGAAACACGATGAGGTTCGGATCGAAGCCGGGCCGGCTGCCACGCCTGGACTGCCCCGATGCGGACCCGGAGCTGATCGTCCAGCAGGAATTCTTGGTCTACGAGGACGAATTCCTGCTGGACGATCAGCTCTGGCCTCTGGGCGACCTCTGGGAGAGTCCCAGCGCGAGCCGGCGTTCGCGTACCGCCTGTCCGATCACGAACGCGCGCCGTGCCTCGTCGTATCCCTCGCGGTACCCGGCGGTGCCGCGCCGGCGGCGGGCGATCTCCTCGAAGGAGCTGCGGTCAGTGCCCCTCTCGTCAGTCCACGCTCCCACGCGGCACGATCCATTCCACGGCCTGCTTCGTCTCGGTGGCGATGCGGTCGTAGTCAGCGTCGTAGTGCAGGACGGTGGCGCCGTGCACCGCCGCGCAGGCGCCGATCAGGAGATCCGGGAGGGAGACACCTCGATGCTGGCCGCGGGCGGCGAGGACGCGCTGCACGGCGAGCGCCTGCTCGCCGACCTCCGGGGTCAACGGCAGGTTCTCGTACCCGACGCGTCGGTCCGAGCGCCACAGCTCGTACTCCGCCGGGCTTCGGGCGGAGTACAGCATCTCCAGATCCACGATCGGGCAGGTGACGGCCCGGTCGGCGCCGAGCACCTCAGCGAGTCGCTCCCGCACGGCAGGCCGGTTGGCCCGGGCGAGAGCACTCTTGTCGATCAGGTACAGGGTCATCGCCAGGCCTGCGCCATCAGGTCCGGGTCCGCCAGATCCGGGAGCTCGCCGCGCGCGAGACGGTCCAGCTCGGCCATCCGGGCCTGCCGCGCGACGACAACGCGGAGCGCGGCGTTGACCGTGTCCCGTTTCGTCCGCGTGTGCAGCAGCTCGGCCGCGCGGCCGAGCAGGTCGTCGTCGATGTCGATGACAGTTCTGCTCATGTTGCCCTCCTGGGATATCAGACCGATGATATACAGCCCGACGTCGACAGGGGAGGACGGATGACCGCGGTCCCGACGGTGGTCGGCGGGGGCGGCCGCCAGGAGCGACCGCCGTTCGCGCTGACCCACGAGCCGGACGGTCGGTCGTGGACGGCTCGGGAGAATCTGGCCGACATCCTCGAACGCGAGCTGCTCGGCCCGGCAGGAGGCCCGGACGAGCTTCTCAACGGCTCGCCCGACGCCGCCTACCTCAACTGGCCACGCCGCACGTGCCGGATGCCCGCTCGCGCCCGCACCCTGCGGCGACACGCCGCAGGCAGACACCGGCGCAGCGCGCGTGGGACACTCACCCCATGGCTCTCACCCGCGATGACGCGCACCGCCTGGTCGACGCGCTCGACGGTGCCGACGTTCCCACAGCGGTCGCGCTGCTCCGACAGCTCGCCGGCGGTCGAGCGGTCCGCGGCTTCCGGGGGTTCGACCTGTTCGACGGTGACGAGGACTTGGCCGCTCGGTCCTCGGAGATCCTGCGCACCGAGCTCGGCGGCGCAGTCCTCGGCCGGGACGGTGGAGCGCGAGCCCGCTCCTCCGGCCCGAGCCGTTGATCACCGAGATTGCCTACATGTACGCGAGTCGGGCGGGTACCGAGGCGGAGCTGGCCTTCCTCGACGACACCGTTCATGGCGCCTACGAGGTGGTGTCCGTCGGTCGGGCCGAGCGCGTCCGCGTCGCGGAGCTGGTCCGAACCTACTCCGACCTCCCGCTGGGCACTGCCGACGCCTGCGTGGTCGCTGTTGCCGAGCAATACGGCGTCTCGACCATCGCCACCCTCGATCGGCGGCACTTCACGGTGGTGCGTCCAGCGGGAATCGAGGCGTTCACCCTGCTGCCCGACATCTGCGCCGGGCACTGATCCCGGGCGGCGACGCCCGACGCCGGATACTCGATCGGACCCGTAAGGGGCGCGGATGACGACCTCGGTTCCCCAGTTGACGACCCGGCGCGAGGAGCGACCGCCGTTCACGCTGACCCACGAGCCGGACGGGCGGTCGTGGACGGCCCGGGAGAACCTGGCCGACATCCTCGAACGGGAACTGCTCGGCCCGGCAAATGGCCCGGACGAGCTGCTCAACGGCTCGCCCGACGCCGCCTACCTCGTCGGGCGGATCGCCCCGGCCCGGCTCACCGCAGGCCGCGAGGACCCCACCTCCGCCGACGACACCGACGCCGCCACAGATGTGGGCGATGCCGTCGACGCCGACGAGGGCCGGGGGGTGCCGGTCACCGCGGTCGACGAGAGCGCCGCGTCGGCCGACGAGGACTCGGCCGAGGACCAGCCGCAGCAGCGGGGGCTGATGATCCCCGCGTCGATGGGGCTGCGCTTCCAGATCCCCACCGACCTCGACACGTTCACCGTGCTCGCCACCTGGGGCACCTACAAGTCGGTCGGCGACGAGCGTCCCGAGTCGCGGGGCCGCAAGTACCAGCGCACCCCGATGGAGTTCCCCACGACGGTGCGGGTCGCCGGCATCGTCCCCGGCACCACCAAGGAGTACCCGCTGCACGACAAGGTCGTGCTGCGCGTCGATCGCTACGACGACGCCGAGCGCGGTTGCCGCATGATCGAGGTGGCGTTGTGCAACGACAAGGTGACCCCGCGGAAGATCCCCGTCGATGCCTGGCTCTACCAGACCCGGCTCACCGTCGACGCCGGCGGCGCAGAGGTGTTCCTGCCGGTCACTGACGCGTTGCTCGACACCCGTGACGAACGCGACGACGAGCTGCGGCGGCTGCGGCTGCAGTATCGCGACCGCCTGGAGTTCGCCCTGGGTCGCACCTGCTCGGTCGACTGGGCGGTCGCCCCGAAGGCACGACGGGCCACCTCGGTGTGGACCACCTGGCTGCCGACCTCGGAGACACCGCAGA
>JAKDLE010000822.1 GCA_030453005.1 Pseudonocardia sp.
CTGGGTCGTCGTCGGGGGCTCCGGGGAGCGCGGCCCCGGCGGGAGCGACGAACCGGTCCGGCACGTCGAGCTGGTGGTGACCGACGCCGGAACCTGGCGACCGCCCACCGCCGCGGCGGGCCGGACCCGCGGGTTGGTACTCATGCGCGCGCTGACGGCGGAGCTCGCCGTCCGGCACGGCGGCCCGGGTGGTGGCACCGCCGTCCTGCTGCGCGGCCACCCGGTGACCGCCCGGGCACCGGAGCCGGGCTGAGCGCCGCACCTATCCCGGCGACGCCGCGAGGTCGGTCAGCGCGGCGACCGTCCGTCCCGGGGGGCGGTGGTGGCCGGGGTACGGCGCGCCCGTGCGGTTCACCCAGGCCGTCGTGAGGCCCGCCCGGTCGGCGCCGTCGACGTCCCACGGGTGTACCGCCACGAGCATCATCTCGGCCGGGTCGACGCCGCACTCGGCCGCCGCGTACGCGTAGGACGCGGGGGCGGGCTTCCAGACGCCCGCGTCCTCCACCGACAGCAGCCGCTCGAACTCCTCGCGGATCCCGGCCCGGCCCAGCAGTTGCTCGGCGACCTGCGCGGAGCCGTTGCTGAGGGTGACCAGGCGGGCGCCGGTGGCGCGCAGCGCGCGCACCCCGTCGGGCACGTCCGGATGCACCGGGAGCTGCGCGAACCCGTCGAGGACGTGGGCGACGGCGGCGTCGACGTCTCGTCCGGGGGCGAGGGTGACGCCGTGCAGCGTCGTGCGCAGCGCCCCGTCGGCGAGCGCCGCGAACCGCTCGCTCGTGCCCGCCGCGGTGAGCCCGAAGGCGTCGCGCAGCAGGCCCGCGAACCACAGCGGGGCCAGGTGGGCAGGCGCGCCGACGTCGGTGAACCGCTCGGCGATCGGTGACATGTCCGACAGCGTCTCGTTGACGTCGAACACGATCACGGGGGGCAGGTCGGTCATCGTCGCTCCAGGCACCGGGTGTCGGGACGGGGCATTCGCCGGTGGGCGGTCATCCCGGCAGTGTCTCGCCTCCGACCGGCGCCAGCACCTCGCCGGTGTAGTACGACGACATCGTCTCGGAGGCGAAGAAGACGTAGGACGGGGCGATCTCGTCCGGGTCGGCCGCGCGGCCCATCGGCACCTGCTTGCCGAACGACTCGACCTTCTCCGGCGGCATCGTGGCGGGGATCAGCGGTGTCCAGACGGGGCCGGGGGCCACGCAGTTGACGCGTATCCCCCGCTCGACCAGTGACTGCGCCAGCGAGTAGGTCAGCGAGCTCACCGCACCCTTGGTCGCCGAGTAGTCGATCAACGACTTGTTGCCGCGCAGACCGTTGATCGAACCCGTGTTGATGATCGACCCGCCGCGCGGCAGGTGCGCCAGCGCCGCGCGGGTGACCCGGAAGAAGCTGTGGATGTTCACCTCGAACGTGCGCAGCCACTGCTCCTCGTCGATCTCCTCGGGCGCGTCGACGGGCACCTGGGTGGCGATGTTGTTGACGACGATGTCGAGCGCCCCCAGCTCGGCGACGGTGCGCTCCACGACGTCGACGCAGTGCTTCGCGTCGCCCAGGTCGCCGCGTAGCGCCACCGCCCGCCGCCCCTGCTCGCGCACCAGAGCCGCGGTGTGCTCGGCGTCGTCGTCCTCGGACAGGTAGGCGAGCGCGACGTTGGCGCCTTCCTTCGCGAAGGCCGCGCACACGGCGCGGCCGATGCCGGAGTCGCCGCCGGTGACGAGCGCGACCTTGCCGCGGAGCAGTCCGCGACCTTCGTAGCCGCGCATCTCGTCCCGGGGTCCGGGAGCCATCTCCGCGGTGTCGCCGGGCGGGTCCTGCTGCTGAGGGGGCTGCGGGGTGTCGGTCATGCCGCGGGGCTACCCGCTGGCGGCGACGCCATGCACCGATTGGTCGAGCAGGAGGTGAGCCGAAGCCGACAGCCGACGGTGGCCGATGCGGAGCTCCGGAGATCGTCAGGATCGGGACATTCGCGCCACCAGTGGCGGGAATGTCCCGATCGCAGCGATCTTCGCGTCTCGCGGGTCGGTGAGGTCGCGGGTCGGTGCACGCTCGCCCGGTCGGC
>JAKDLE010000823.1 GCA_030453005.1 Pseudonocardia sp.
CGGCTCGCCGAGCACGTCCGTCGGCTGCAGGCCTCGTTCGGCGAGTGCTTCGGCGGGCCACTGGCCGCCGACGTGCCCGCCGCCGTCGCCGGGGCCCTCGGGGGGCGCGCGGGCACGTGGCGGGTGCGGGTCGACGCCGCTCCCGACGGGCTGCGGGTCGAGGTCTGCGCGACCGACCCCGTACCGCTGCCCGAGCAGCCCGGCCTCGTACTCGTGGCGCACCGGCTCGGTCCCGCCGGGGCGCCGCGGCACAAGTTCGTCGACCGGGCCTGGATCGAGGCGATCGAGGCGACGCTTCGCCCGGACGAGGCCGCCCTGCTCGTCGACGACCGTGGGCTCGTGCTCGAGTCCACCCGCTCCTGCGTCGCGGTCGTACTGGGCGGGCGCGTCACCACCCCGCCGTTGGACGGCCGGATCCTCCCCGGCACGGCGCGGCGGGCCCTGCTCGACGTCCTCGACGCCGCAGGCCTGCCCTACGACCTGCGCGCTCCCGGCCTCGACGAGCTGGCTCTCGCCGACGGGATGTTCGTGCTCAACGCGGTGCGCGGGGTGCAGTGGGTGCGGGCGGCGCCCGGCGCCTGCTGGGCCGGGCCCGACGCGGCCACGGTGCGCGCCGCGGACCTGCTCGACGCCGACGGGCAGGCGACGAGGTGATCAGGTGATCCGCGTCTCACGACCGCGCCGGCAGCACGCACAGTTCGTTGCCCGACGGGTCGGCGTAGATCCGCCACGGCAGCTCGCCCTGGTCGGGGCGGAGCTCGCGGCCGTCGCGCTCGGCGATGCCTGCAGCGACTCCGTCGGGGTCGTCTTCGGACTCGAGCCGGATGTCGAGGTGCCGCCGGTTCTTGGCCGTCCCCTTGCGGTCCGACTCAGGGCACAGCTCGAGGAGGGGACCTCGCAGCGACGGGTGGCGCAGAGACCGGGGCGCGGTCCCGGGCACGGCGCTCCAGCCGGTCAGCCAGGACCAGAACTTCCCGTCGCCGTCCGGGTCGGCGGAGTCGAGCGGGAGCGCCGCGATCGGTCCGGTGTCGACGTACGCCGCCCGGTCCTGCATCACGCAGCAAGGATTGCCCTCCGGATCGGCGAGCACCACCCAGGGCACGTCGCCCTGGCCGATATCGAGGTGTTGGGCGCCCAGCCCGAGCAGCCGGTCGACCTCCTCGGCCTGCCGGGCCCCGCCGAGGAGGTCGAGGTGGAGCCGCAGCGGCTCGGACGGCGGCGCGGGGACGCGTTGGAAGCACAGGTCGAGCACCGGCCCGCCCTCGATGGTGAGCCGGGTCTCGAAGGCATCCAGCTCGTCTGTCAGCCGCTGACCGCCGACCACCGCCTCCCAGAACCGGCCCAGCCGCTGCGGCTCGACGGCGTCGATGACGAGGTTCTCCAGAAACACGGAACCGACCGTAGGCGCCCCGCAGGGGCGATCCGGATCGCGGCGGCACCGGGAGCCCCGCAGCGGAGATCATCGTGAACCGCACGCCTCTGCGGTTGCAGGTGGCTACAGAAGTCGCGGGCGGTGCCTGCATCCGAGTACGAGCGGTGTGCTTCGACACCCGGTAGAAGTCTACTGGCCGGTGTCCGGCATCCTGGAGGGGTGAGTGCACCGGTGCTGTCCCCGCCCACCGCGGCCCGCGCGTTCCGCGTCGTCGCGATCGCCGAGGCCTGCTCGTGGGCCGGGCTGCTCATCGGGATGTTCTTCAAGCACGTCGCCGTGGGATCTGACGGAGTCGGGAACGACATCGGCGTCACCGTGTTCGGCCCGATCCACGGCGCGCTGTTCGTCGCCTACGTGGTGATCACCCTGGTGGTGGCGCGGGTGTTCCGCTGGAACCTGCGGACCCTCGTGATCGGGCTGGTCGCGAGCGTTCCACCGCTGGCCACCCTCTGGTTCGAGCGGTGGGCACGGCGCACCGGGCGGCTCGCTCAGCCCGCGTCGGGCTCGGCCAGCGCACGGTAGGCGGGGCGCAGCAGCTCCACCACCGAACCCCCGCGCACCGCGACCGGGAACCCCGGCACCTGGTCGAGCAGCGCGTCCGACGGCGTGGCGGGCCCGGTGAG
>JAKDLE010000824.1 GCA_030453005.1 Pseudonocardia sp.
CGGCGTGCAGGCGGTCGAAGCCGAGGACGGGGGCGAGTGCGCGGCGGCGGATCAGAACGGGGTCCAGAGCCCGGATCTCGCCGCTCGTGGGCTCGTAGACCTTCCAGCCGCCCTCGCGCAGACCCACGGCCATGACGTAGTGCCGCGGCACCAGCGGGCCGACGAGCAGCGGCACCGGGCGACCGACACGCAGCGCGACCTCCACCGCGTCGATGACCCGCATGAGGTCGGCTGACGCGGCGTCGTCCACGAGCCGGACCCGGTAGGGCCCGGCCGACGGAACGTTGCGCCGCAGCCACGCGACCATGCCCCACGGCGGGGTGCCCAGCGCCCGCGGCCAGAACCGGGCGGACTCCCGGTGCACCTGCCTCTGCCGCGCGTCGAAGCGCGCCGCGAACGCCGCGCTCACACCCGTCGCGGCCGCCGCGCCCGCCACGGCTCCGTGCGCTCCCCCGACCGCCGCCCCCGGAGAACCGGTGCCTGCCGGACCGTCGAGGCGATCGGTCTCGGCCGGGGCGGCCCAGGCCGCGAGCGCGAGGAGCACCGCGCTGCCGCAGGTCGTGCCGTCCGCCTGGTCGAGTGTGACGCCGGCGCGGCGCTGCTCACCCATGCGGTCGGTGAGCAGCGGGTGCCGCCCGGCGGCGAGGGGCCGCACGGCCGCGACCGGGGCGACGGCGGGGCGGTACGTGCGGACCAGCGTCTGCACCCTGCGCGCCCACCCGCATACGGTGCGCATGACCGGTCTCCCTCCGACAGGACTGCCTCCTGGAGCAACCCTAACGACCGGACGGTCGACGCGCCCGGCTCCGCGGTCGAAAGACTCGGCGACGAGGTGCGCACGTTCCTGTCCGAGGGCACCAAGGATCGCGCAGTTGGACGTGGCCGCTCGGGGTGCTAGCCCCGCTGCTCCTGGTCGTTCGCGCGCACGCCCCGCTCGCTGTCGCTCGCCCAGCCTTTCGCCAGGTTCGTGATCTTCTCGGCGTAGTCGCGGGCGGCGACCCCGGGCTCCTCGGCACGCCCGGCGGCCACCCCGATCAGGAACGCGGTGACCGGTGCGCCGGGACGGCTGACGTTGTGGGCGACGACGCCGGTCACCTTCAGCACCATGTCGACGGTGCCTGTGCTGTCCACCGCGTCCTCCAGGCCCAGCTCCTGCGCCACGGCGGTGACCCACTCGGTCAGGGCGTTCGCATCGTTGCTCTGCGTCACGGCTCCGACCCTAACCGCTCGGCTTCGACCCCGCTCGGCGGCGCCGAATCAGCCCCCGAACAGCGCCGGGATCGTGATGACCAGCTGGTACAGCCCGTACAGGAACGGCACCCCGACCCACGCACAGGCGGCCCAGGCGATCGCCGGCGCGCCCGACCTCGTGCTCGTGGTCTCCGCCTGTGTGCTCAACGCTTCGCTCCCGCTGTGGTCGTGGCCGAGCGCCCGGACGTCGGCTCGTGGAACCTCTCGTCGACCGGACGGATCAGCTCGTTGGCGACGAAGCCGACGACCAGCAGCCCGATCATGATCGAGAACGCAAGCGTGTAGCGGGCCGCGCCCTGTACCCCGGCCGCGATCTGCGCGTCGGCGATGGCGTTGACGATCACCGGCCCGAGAACACCCGCGGCCGACCACGCAGTGAGCAGCCTGCCGTGGATCGCCCCGACCTCATAGGTGCCGAACAGGTCGCGCAGGTAGGCCGGGACCGTCGAGAACCCGCCGCCGTAGAAGGAGATGATGAGCATCGCCGCCAGCAGGAACAGGGTCTGGTTGGCGCTCCCGATCACCGTGATGAGCAGGTAGAGCAGCGCGCCTACACCGAGGTTCATCCGGTAGATGTTCCTCCGGCCGACCAGGTCCGATGTGGACGACCAGATGAAGCGGCCGAGCATGTTCGACAGCGACAGGATCGCCACGAACCCGACGGCGGCCGCCACCACCGAGGGGGTCCGTGCGCGCGCAACCGCTGCACCCGGACGGGGCCGAACGCCGGGTCCGACGGCGGGACCCGGCGTTCAGAGGCCGATCAGTGGGCGACGGACGGTCGCCCACCAGGGGGCTCAGGC
>JAKDLE010000825.1 GCA_030453005.1 Pseudonocardia sp.
CCTCCTCGCTGACGCTCGTCGGCCGCGTTCGCGGCGCTGCTGCATCCGATGGTGAGCTCGCAAGCTCGCTCACGCCACCACCTTCGCCTCAGCGGCCGCCCGGGCGAGCAACGCCGTAACGGGTGCGGCGAGCTCGGCGGCCGTGACCGGCACGGCGGTGACCGTTAGGCCCGAGCGCTCGGTGTGGCGCCAGAGCACGTCGTCCATCCGGTGCAGCTCCTCCCAGGCCGACCGCACGTCGGTGAGCACCACGACCAGCTGCAGGTCGAACTCCCCGGGCTCCTCGTCGCGCACCCAGGACCCGAACACCAGTACCTGCTCCAACCGGTCGCCGTAGAGCATCCCCAGGTCGACGGCGACGGCCGTGGGCAGCTCCTCGTCGCCCGCTCCCGGGTCGGGGTGCTGCGCGACGAGCCGCTCGGCGACGTCGCGGGCGATCAGCTTCTGGTCAGCCAGCCAGTGCAGTGCGCGTCGGCGCGAGCGTGCCGCCCGGTAGCGGAACCACTGTTGCCGCAGCTCCGGGAACTCGAAGAGGGTGTCCTTGAACCGGCGGAACGCACCCTTGCCGCTGATTGCGCGGTCGAGCAGGTCGGACGCCCGCCGGTGGTGCACGGCCGCCACGAACTGGGCCATGTCCTGGTAGCTCTCGTGCGACTCGGTGGGGCGGATTCGCCGCAGGCCGTCGGGGGGATCCTCACCCACGTCGGCGAGGTGCGAGCGGATCGTGCCGGTGCCGGGGTCGATCCACCAGGTGACGCCGGGAGTGTGGTCGTCGAGGGCCGCGCAGAGTTCGTCGAGATCCACTGCGTCGGGGTCGAGCATAAGGGTGACCGTACCGTCGGATGGCGTCAGTGGGTGCCGTGCTTCCTGCCGGTGAGCATCGTCGCGATCAGGATCGCCGCCCAGATGCCGAGGGGGAACGCGGGCCAGAACGCGTGGAGCTCCCAGGACAGGAGCGAGGTGACGCCCCAGATGGAGATCAGCACGATCGCCACGCCGCCCCAGGACCGCCACTCGTCCGGCTGCCCGGAGCACGCCGCCTTCTCCTTCGTCGCCTTCTCCTTCGTCAGCGGAGTGGCGACGGGGACGGGTCCGGGGAGGTCGGAGGTGACGCGGTCGAGATCGCGGTACGTGCGGGAGGCGTAGGCGTCGCGCAGCCGCTCGTCGTAGTCCGACAGGCTGAGCCTGCCCTCGTCGACGGCGGTCTGCAGCCGCGTGGCGACGGCGTCACGGTCGGCGTCGGATGCCCTCAGCTCGGCTCGCTCGATGTCTCCGGTCACGGGAGTCAGCGTAAGCGCGCCTGGCCCCGCGGCGCATCCGTCGAGCGGAGGGTCGTGACAACTGTCAGGAGCCCGTGGGCCGCAGCACCAGCTCGGTGAGCGCCGCGTCAGCCGGAGCCGTGACGGCGAGCAGCACAGCTCCCGCCACCGACTCCGGACGCAGGTAGGCGGACGGGTCGTAGCGCCCGCCCTCGTGCTCGACCACGGCGCGCTGCATGTCGGTGTCGACCCGTCCGGGGTGCACGGAGGTGACCCGGATCCCGTGCTCGGCCTCCTCGGCCCGCAGCGCGTCGGCGAACGCCCGCAGTGCGAACTTGCTCGCCGCGTAGGACGCCCAGCCTGCGCGGGCGGTGAGCCCGGACCCGGAGTTGACGAGCACGACCCGGCCGTGCGCCGCCCGCAGTGCGGGCAGCAGCAGCCGGGTGAGCTCGGCGACGGCCACCACGTTGATCTCGAACTGGCGACGCCAGGTGTCGGCCGAGGTCTCGGCGACGGTGCCCAGTAGTCCGGTGCCCGCAGAGTGCACCAGCACGTCGAGCCGGTCGATGCCCGCCGCGGCCTCGGCCAGTGCGGCGGTGTCGGTGAGCTCGACCGGCCACGGGCGGGACCCGGGCAGCTCCGCCGCGAGTGCGGAGAGCGCCGCCTGGTCCCGCCCACCCAGCAGTAGGTCGTGGCCCGGGGCGAGCGCGCGTGCGACTGCGGCGCCGATGCCTCGGGACGCACCGGTGACCAGGGCGACGGGCTTCATCCCCGAGAC
>JAKDLE010000826.1 GCA_030453005.1 Pseudonocardia sp.
CCTCGGCACGGCGAGCGTCGTGCTGGACGGCGGAGCGACCGTGGCCGCGCTGGTCGTCGTCAACGCCGTCGGGTCGGCCGTCGACCCGCGGACGGGTGTGCCCCACGGCGTCCGGGCCGGGCTGGCCGGGGAGTTCCCACCCCTCGACGTGGACGTGGCCGCCCTGCGGATGCCCGCCGCAGCGCCGGTGCCCGGCACGGCCACGACCCTCGCCGTGGTGGCCACCGACGTCACGCTGGACAAGGCGGGCTGCGGCCGTCTCGCGGCGATGGGCCACGACGGTCTCGCCCGCGCGATCTGTCCGGTACACACCGTGATGGACGGTGACGCGGTCTTCGGGCTGTCCACCGCGGGCCGCCCGGTGCCCGACCTCGCGGAGCTGTTCGCGGTGCAGGCGGCCGCGGCGGACGTCGTCTCCCGTGCCGTCGCGCACGCCCTGCTGAGCGCCCACACGGTGACGACACAGGGCGCGCACACCTGGCGCAGCTACCGCGACGTCGCGGGCTGCGCATGATCCTGGGCGTCGGGATCACCGAGCGACGCGGGATCAGCCTCCGGCGAAGGGGGGCAGGACGTCGAGGGTGGCGTCGGCCCCGAGCACCGCGGCCCGGTCGCGCACCGCCACCCCGTCCACCAGGAAGCTGCAGCGCTCCAGCACAGTCGAGAGCTCCGCGCCGTGCTGCTCGCGCAGGGCGGCCAGCGCGGCGTCGACGGTGGAGCCTGCGGGCAGCTGGATCTTCTCGGACTCCACGCCCGCGGCCGCGCGGGCCGCCGCGAAGTAGCGGACGACGATCGTCGTGGTGGTCATTTAGCCTCCGATCGCGCTCATCGGGCGGTCGGGCTGGAGGAAGCCCGGGTCGTCGATGCCGTGTCCTGCGAGCTTGCCCCACATGGCGTCGCGCCAGGCGTCGGCGATCTCGGTGTCGGTGCAGCCGCCGCGCAGCATCGCGCGCAGGTCGGTCTCGGTGCGGGCGAACAGGCACGAGCGCACCTGGCCGTCGGCGGTGAGCCGGGTGCGGTCGCACGCCCCGCAGAACGGGCGCGTGACCGACCCGATGACGCCGACCGTGGCCGGTCCGCCGTCGACGATCCAGCGCTCGGCCGGGGCGCCGCCGCGCTCCTGCACGTCGGGGGTCAGCGTGAACTCCGCCTGCAGCTTCTCCAGGATCTCGCCAGCAGTGATCATCTCGGTGCGCTCCCAGCCGTGCTGGGCGTCGAGGGGCATCTGCTCGATGAAGCGCAGCTCGTAGCCGTTCTCGACGGCGAAACGCAGCAGGTCGCAGGCCTCGTCGTCGTTGACGCCGCGCAGCAGCACCGTATTGATCTTGACGGGGCCCAGGCCGGCGGCCCGGGCGGCGGCGAGGCCGTCGAGCACGTCGGAGAGGCGGTCGCGGCGGGTGATGGTGGCGAAGCGCTCCTGTTGGAGCGTGTCCATCGAGACGTTGAGCCGGTTGACGCCCGCCGCGGCGAGGGACTCGGCCCGCCGGGCGAGCCCGATGCCGTTGGTCGTCAGCGAGATGTCGGGGCGCGGCTCGAGCGCCGCCGACGCCGCGACGACGCCCTCCAGGCCCTTGCGCAGCATCGGCTCGCCGCCGGTGAAGCGCAGCTCCTCGACGCCCAGATCGCGCACCGCGACCGCGATGAGCCGGTTGAGCTCGTCGTCGGTGAGCTGCTCGTCGCGCGGCATCCAGTCGAGACCCTCGGCGGGCATGCAGTACGAGCAGCGCAGGTTGCAGCGGTCGGTCAGCGAGATCCGCAGGTCCGTCGCCACGCGCCCGAAGGTGTCGATCAGCCGGGCGTCGTCGGGGCGTGCCGGGTCTCGGGTGGTGGCCCGCCGCACCGCGGGGAGGCCGAGCTCGGATGGCGTCACAGCTCCAGCGTAACCGTCCCCCGGCAGCGCCGATCGGCCGACGACCAGCCGAAACCCGTGTCTCCGCAGGAGCGGAGACGATCCGGGTACACGTCCGCACCTGCTTCTCGCGTTCCGCCTTTCGGCTGCCCGAAAGGTGAGCGAACAGCCGCGCTCAGGTCAGGGG
>JAKDLE010000827.1 GCA_030453005.1 Pseudonocardia sp.
GGAACCGGTGCGTTCGGGTTCGGCCCTGCCGGTGCGTTCCCGGCCCGTGCAACGTGTCACGTCCGCGCGGTTCGACGTCGCGCAGTTCCGCGAGTTGGCCACGGCGCTGCCGCGCACGTCGTTCGTCCTGGGGGCGGGCTGCCTTCCGTCCGACGAGCTGTGTCGCCTCGCGCGGCTGCCGAACGTGCACGTCATGCTCACCGAGATCCTGCCGTGGATCAGCAGCGCCGACGCCGAGCTGGAGTTCGGACGGGCGTTCGGGGAGCTGCTGATCGCCTACGGGCCCGAGCGGCTGCTGTTCGGCAGCGGCTACCCGCTGATGCGCCCCGGCACGCTCGTGGAGCAGCTGGCTCGCTACCGGTTCCCCGTCGAGCTGCGCGGGCGCTACCGCGACCTGGACTCCGATGCCCGGCGCGCCGTGCTCGGAGGCAACGCGGCCCGGCTCTACGGGATCAGCGGGGGTCGGCTGGCGCCGTCCGTGGTGGCTCGACGCGGGTGAGGTCCCAGCGGTTGCGCCGTCCACTCCCGGATAGCTAGCGTCTCCCGCCAACCGGGGGGAGATCCACTGTGACGACGTCTGACACGACCGAACCGCTCGAGGTCGATGAACCGACCGTGCGCAAGGCGGTCGGAGCCGCGGCGATGGGCAACCTCGTCGAGTGGTTCGACTACGGCATCTACAGCTACGTCGTGCTCTACATCGGCATGAACCTGTTCCCCGGCGGCGACGAGGCGGCCGCCGGGGGCGTCTACGCGCTCGCCGTCTTCGCCGTGGCGTACCTGGTGCGGCCGTTCGGCGGCATCATCCTGGGCCCGCTGGGCGACCGGATCGGTCGGAAGAAGGTGCTCGCGCTCACGATCGTGGTGATGTCGGGCGCCAGCTTCTGCGTCGGGCTGCTGCCCACGTTCGCGGCGGTGGGCTGGCTGGCCCCGATCCTGTTGATCCTGTTGCGCATGGTCCAGGGCTTCGCGACCGGCGGGGAGTACGGCGGAGCGGCCGCGTTCATCGCCGAGTACGCCCCCGACAAGCGCCGCGGCTTCTACTGCAGCTTCCTGGAGCTCGGCACGACCGGCGGGTTCGTCCTCGCGGCAGGCATGGTGACGGCCCTGCAGGTGTCCCTGCCCCCGGAGGACATGGCCGCCTGGGGTTGGCGCATCCCGTTCCTCGTCGCGGGCCCGCTCGGCCTGGTCGGTCTGTACCTGCGCACCAAGCTGGAGGACACCCCGGCGTTCCTCGCCCTGGAGCAGAAGGCCGAGGTGTCGGAATCCCCGCTGCGCGACGTGGTCACCAGGCACTGGCGGCCGATCCTCGTCTGCATGGGCCTGGTGCTGTTCTACAACGTCGCGGTCTACACGATCCTGTTCTACATGCCCACCTATCTGCAGACGACCACGGGCCTCGCCGAGACCCCGGCTCTGCTCTACATCCTCGGCATGATGGTCATCATCATGATCGTGATCATCCCGGTCGGTGCGCTGTCCGACCGGATCGGCCGCAAGCCGCTGATCACGGCGTCGTGCATCGGGTTCATCCTGCTGTCCTACCCGGCGTTCCTGCTGCTGAACACCGGCACCGTGGGGGGCACGGTGGGTGGGCTCGCGATCCTCGGGATCCTGTTGGTGATGCTGCTCGGCACCATGTCGGCCACGCTGCCCGCGCTGTTCGACACCGACGTGCGCTACGGCGGGTTCTCCATCGGCTACAACATCTCCACGTCGCTGTTCGGTGGTACCGCTCCCGTCATCCTGGCGTTCCTCGTCACCACGACGGGCAACAACGCCATCCCCGGCGCGTACGTGGCGGTGGCCTCACTGATCTCGCTGGCCGCTGTGGTGGTGGTGCGGGAGTCCGCCCGCAAGCCGCTTCCAGGCTCCGCGCCGTCAATGATCAGGAAGAAGGTGGCGTAGGGGACGGGACGCGGCGGAGGCGACGGGTGAGGAGGCCGTACCTCGGGGACGCCAGCAGAGCGAGGACGAAGCACACCGCGCAGACCAGGCCCATGGCACCCGCGATGGAGCTGTCGAAACGGACCGC
>JAKDLE010000828.1 GCA_030453005.1 Pseudonocardia sp.
ATGCGGCGTGTCGGTCACGTGATGATCGCTTGGGGTGCGGTTTGATCTCTCGATGGACCCTGATGGCTTATTTGTCGCGACGGTCGGCGTGTCGTCGTTGTCCTGACCGGTGTCACGTTCATGATCGTCTGGCGGTCGGCCTTCCCCGTTCCCGGCCGTGGGATGAGGCATGCTGATGTCTGTGCAGCCGAGGCCGTGGCCGGAACCGGCGCCGGAGATCGTGGCCGCGGTACGCGCGGTCTACCGGCGGCGGGAGGCGCCGTTGCCGGTGACGGTCCGCGATCGGTTGGGGGAGTTGTTCCCGGACGCGGAGTTCGCGCCCGCGTTCGGGGTCCGCGGCCGGCCGGGGTGGTCGCCGGGCCGGTTGGCGCTGGTCACGGTGTTGCAGATGGCGGAGGACCTGACCGATCGGCAGGCCGCGGACGCGGTCCGGGACAAGATCTCCTGGAAGTACGCGCTCGGGCTCGACCTCGACGAGGAGGGGTTCGACGCCTCGGTGCTCTCGGAGTTCCGCACCCGCGTGGTCGAGCACGGTCTCGAGCAGCGGGTGCTGGATCTGCTGCTGGAGGCCCTGGTGGCCCACGGGCTGATCGGCGCGGGGGGGAAGCAGCGCACCGATTCCAGCCATGTGATCTCCGCGGTGCGTGACCTGAACCGCCTCGAGCTGGCCGGGGAGAGCGTGCGGGCCTGCGTGGAGGCCCTCGCGGCCGCGGCGCCGGACTGGCTGGCGGCCGTGATCGACGTGGCGGACTGGGGTCGCCGCTACGGCGCCCGGGTGGACACCTGGCGGTTGCCGACCTCGAAGACCCGCCGCGCCGAGCTGGTGGCGGCCTACGGCACCGACGCGCTGGTGCTGCTGCGCGCGATCCACGCCGCCGACGCGCCGGTCTGGCTGCGCGAGCTGCCCGCGGTGGACGTGCTGCGCCGGGTGCTGGTGCAGAACTATGTGATCACCACCGGCGCCGCCGGGCGGGAGGTGATCAGGGCGCGGGAGGCCGAGCACGACGGTCTCCCGCCCGGCAGAACGCGCCTGAGCTCGCCCTACGACCTCGACGCCCGGTGGGCCGCCAAGGGCGATGACCTGTACTGGAACGGCTACAAGGTGCACGTCACCGAGACCTGCGACGCACCCGAGCCCACCCCGGACGGCGCGGACACCGCCGGCGACGGCCCCGACGGCGCGGGCTGCGCAGGCGAGGGCTCCGCCGGTGCCCAGCGGCCTAACCTGATCGTCGGGGTGGCGACCACGGATGCGACGGTGCCGGACGCGAGGATGACCGAGAAGGTCCACGCCGCGCTGGCCGCGCGGGGTCTGCTGCCCGGCGAGCACTTCGTCGATTCGGGCTACCCGTCCGCGGCGCTGGTCGTGGACAGCCTGGCCCGTTGGGGGGTCACGCTGGTCAGCCCGCTGCTGGCCGATCAGTCCGCGCAGGCCAAGGCCGGTGCCGGGTATGACCGGGCCGGGTTCGCCATCGATCACGACACCGAGCAGGCCACCTGCCCGCAGGGGCAGACCTCCACCTGGTGGAACCGCGTCACCCAGCGCGGCACCGAAGCCATCGTGATCAGGTTCGCGGGCGGCACATGTCAGCCCTGCCCGGTGCGCGAGCAGTGCACCCGCGCGAGCTCGCCGCGCTACGGGCGTCAGCTCACCGTGCCCCCGCGCGAGGTCCACGCCGCCCAGCTCACCGCCCGCGCCAGCCAGGACACCCCCGCGACTGGCAGGCCCGCTATGCGCGCCGGGCCGGTGTCGAGGGCACCATCCGCCAGGCCGTGGCGGTGACCGGGACGCGCCGTGCCCGCTACCGCGGCCTGCCCAAGACCCGGCTCGAACACGTGTACTCGGTCGTCGCGCTCAACCTGATCCGGCTCGACGCCTACTGGAACGGGCACGCCCTGGACCGCACCAGAACCAGCCACCTCACCCGTCTCGAACTCGCCTTAGCGGCTTGATCGAATTAGCCAGCAGGGTCGCGGAGGACCCTGCTGGCCAATTCATCGGGCACCGGGACCGAAGGTGATCTTCCCAGGGA
>JAKDLE010000829.1 GCA_030453005.1 Pseudonocardia sp.
CCACCACGCGCCTCGGGCGGCCGCGGTCGTCGGTCTCGGGGCCGAGCACCTGGGCCACGCCGTCGGCGAAGCGGCGCGCCGACCACGCCGCGGCCAGCGCGTCGAGCACGTCGTCGAGACGGGCGCCCGCGGGCAGGTCGGCCAGTGCGGCGGGCACGTCGATCCACCGCGACAGTGCGGCGATGCGCTGCCCGGCACCGCGGGCGGTCTTCTTCGACGCGAGGTCGACGTCGGGGGCGAGCCGGCGCAGGGCCAGCTCGGGATGGACCTCGACCACCCCCGGGGGGCGAGCCGGCTGCGCGTCCCAGTCGAGGATCCTCGCTCCGATGTGGAAGGTCTGCAGGCTGATGGCTCGTCCGGTCAGGCGACGCGCCACCTCGCAGGCCTCGGCGTGGGTCGCCGCCGCGAGCACCTCGCGGGGCGGGGCCGGGAACACCGAGGACCGGGCGCGGCCGAGCGCGCGGGCCGTCTCGTCGTCGCAGGCGCGACGCGCGGCCCCCACCGGCAGCCCGAGGGGGATGTCGACGCCCACCGCCGCACATCCGTCGGTCGCCGAGAGCACCTCGGCGGCGCCGGACACGACGGACCACCGGACGCGCCCGTCGCCGACCCGCGCGACGACCCACCCGCCGGGAACCCCGTCGACGCCCGCCACCGGTGGCCCCGCTGCTGACGGCATGGGGCAGGATTGTGCCTCGTGCGCGTCTACCTCGGCTCCGACCACGCCGGCTTCGAGCTCAAGGCCCGGCTCATCGAGCATCTGACCACGCTGGGCCTGGAGCCGATCGACATCGGTCCGGCGACCTTCGACCCCGGCGACGACTACCCGCCCTACTGCATCGAGACTGCGCTGCAGGTCGTGGCCGATCAGGAGAGCCTGGGCGTCGTCATCGGCGGGTCGGGCAACGGGGAGCAGATGGCGGCCAACAAGGTGCCCGGGTGTCGCGCGGCGCTGGCCTACAACGACGAGACCGCCCGTCTGGCGCGCGAGCACAACGACGCGCAGGTGGTGGCCGTCGGCGCGCGGATGCACATCCTGGAGGAGTCGCTCTCGATCGTCGAGACGTTCCTGACCACCGGTTTCTCCGACGACCCTCGCCACCGGCGGCGCATCGGCATGCTCACCGCCTACGAGAGCACCGGCGAGTCACCGGAGCTGCCCGCCTAATGCCCGAGGGCCACACGCTGCACCGCCTCGCCCGGACCCACCACAGGCGTTTCGTCGGGACGGCGGTGGCGGTATCCAGCCCGCAGGGCCGCTTCGCGACGAGCGCCGAGATCGTCGACGGGCGGGTGCTGGAGCGCGCCGAGGCTCACGGCAAGCACCTGTTTCACCACTACGGCCCCGATCTCGTGGTACACGTCCACCTGGGGCTCTACGGCGCGTTCGGTGACGTGGCGGTGCCGGTGGACCCGCCCCGCGGCCAGGTGCGGATGCGGATCGTCGGGGCCACGCACTACGCCGACCTGCGGGGCCCCATCACCTGCGAACTGATCACCGACCACGAGGTCGACGTGGTGCACGCCCGGCTCGGCGTCGACCCGCTGCGCGCCGACGCCGACCCCGACCGCGCCTGGACCCGCATCTCGCGCTCCCGGGCCCCGCTGGCCACGTTGCTGATGGACCAGACCGTGATCGCGGGCGTCGGCAACGTCTACCGCACGGAGATGCTGTTCCGCCACGGCCTGGACCCTCTGCTGCCCGGCCGGGCGTTGGCTCGTGAGCGGTGGGACGTGCTGTGGGCCGACCTGGTCGAGCTCCTGCGTGACGGCGTACGGCGCGGGAGCATCGAGACGCTGCGGAAGGAGCACGACCCCGGCCTGCTCGCGGACGCCGGTACCCGCCGCGTCTACGCCTACCGTCGTACCGGTCTCCCGTGCCTGGTGTGCGGTACGCCGATCGCGCACGATAAGCATTTGGCCCGCAACCTGTTCTGGTGCCCCACCTGCCAGCCCGCCGCCTGAGGTCGGGCGCGGGGGACGCCGGGCCCGCCGCGACGACGGGGTGAGAAGTCCCGGACCGGGTCCGCGTC
>JAKDLE010000830.1 GCA_030453005.1 Pseudonocardia sp.
CCCGCCCAGAACCTCGCCGCGCACCTCACGATGCGGCTGCTGGAGGAGGCGGGGATGCCTCCCGGCGTGATCAACCTGTTGACCGGCGACGGACGCGAGGCCTCCGAGGTGCTGCTCGCCGACCGCGCACTCGCCGGGATCCACTTCACCGGCTCGGTCGCCACGTTCCAGCACCTGTGGGGCCAGGTCGGGGCGAACATCGCGAACTACGCCACCTATCCCCGGCTGGTCGGCGAGACCGGCGGCAAGGACTTCGTGCTCGCCCACCCCAGCGCCGACGTCGACGTGCTGCGCACGGCGCTCGTCCGCGGCGCGTTCGAGTATCAGGGTCAGAAGTGCTCGGCGGCGTCACGGGCGTTCGTGCCGCGCAGCCTGTGGTCGCGGATGCGCGACGACCTGGCCGCGGAGGTGGACGCGCTCACGATGGGCGACGTCGCCGACTTCTCCCACTTCCTGGGCGCGGTCATCGACCGCCGCTCCTACGACCGGCTCGCCGCCGCCCAGCAGTTGGCACACCGCGAGCTGGAGGTGATCGCGGGCGGCACGGCCGACGACGGCGTCGGGTACTTCGTCCGCCCCACCGTCGCCGTGGGCGCCGACCCGACGCACGAGGTGTTCCGCACCGAGTACTTCGGCCCGCTGCTCGCCGTGCACGTCTACGACGACGGCGACTTCGACACGGTTCTGCGCCAGGTCGACTCGGGTTCCCCCTACGGCCTCACGGGGGCGGTGATCGCCCGCGACCGGGCCGCCGTCGCGCGGGCGTCGGAGGCGCTGCGCTTCGCCGCGGGCAACTTCTACGTCAACGACAAGCCCACGGGCGCCGTCGTCGGCCAGCAGCCCTTCGGCGGCGGTCGGGCGAGCGGCACGAACGACAAGGCAGGCTCGATCTACAACCTGCTGCGCTGGGTGAGCCCGCGCGTCGTCAAGGAGACGTTCACGGCCGCGACGACGAGCGGCTACCCCCACCAGCGCTGACGACCGCGACCGCGATCATGGCGGCACGACCGTGCCCTGGTGGAAGACCAGCAGCCACCGACCGTCGCGTCTCCGCCAGATCGAGCTCCGCAGCGTGGACCGCTCGGGCCGGACGGTCCGGTAGGTGACCAGGACGACGTCGAGGCCCAGCACGGCCCCGACGACGTCCTCGACGGCCGGTGGGTCGGAGGCGTCCTCCGCGAGGGCGACCAGGATCGACGCCCGGTCCCACACCCGGCCCGAGGACCCGAACTCGCGGAACCCGTCATCGAACAGAGACGCCGCCCCGGCCCCACGCCGGACGGCCGCATCGAGCAACCGCATCTCACCGGCGACGCACGCCGCGATGTCGTCGTCGGCGACCACCGGCTCTACAGTGCCACCACGGTGACGGGCACGTCGAGGTGAGCCGCGATCCGCCGGACATCGTCGGTTGCGCTGGTCAGGACGGCGATCGGGCCCTGCGCGGCCTGCAGCACCGCAGCCAGGTGAGCGTCGGCGACCGACAGGCTCAGCGCGGTCCGGATCTCTGCGGCCACGTCGGCCGCCGACGCGCTCAGCGGCACGTCATCGACCCGGAACCGGTTCGCGATGGCGGCGGCGCGCGAACGGCGGCTCCAGCCGGCCTCGACCCGGACCGTCGCGGGAACCATCAATCTCGGCCGCGTCGATCCCGTCGCGGGCGTCGTCTGCGCCACGGCGGCGATCACGCGCCGGTGTTTGCGGTGCCGCACGTCGACCAGCGCCTGCACCGCTTCGTTGTCGAGCAAGATCGTGCGGACCGGCTTCACGCCGCGGCGGCCAGGCCTGCGGCGTAGGCGAGGACCTCCGCCGGGCTGGGGTCCGGCACGATGACGACCAGGTCCGCGGCAGCCCGCCGGATCAGCTCCGGCCGGTCGGCCAGTGGATGGGCGTTGAGTTCCGCCGACATCAGCGCGATCTCCCACAGATCGGGCCGTGCCGACGGATACTGCTCGTAGTGCGCATCGAGCACGGCACGCTGGGCGATCGACTCCAGCGCCTCACGCAGCCCGCGCGTGGTCAACTCGCTGGTC
>JAKDLE010000831.1 GCA_030453005.1 Pseudonocardia sp.
CGACGTGCCGGATGGAGAGCGCGACGAGCACCCGCCACAGCGGCCGATCCTTCACCGCCTCCAGGTTGACCAGCAGCTTGCGACCGTTGGCCGAGAGTGTGCCCGCCTTGGTGCGGAACAGGTCGACCCGCAGCAGGTCGTCCTCGCTGAGCGCGAACACGTCGCCCTCGTCCTGCACGACACCCGCGGCGAGCAGCGCGGTGGCCGCCTCGTAGCCCAGGCCCTCGATGTCGAACGCCCCGCGCCCGGCCACGTGGAACAGCCGTTCCCGCAGCTGCGCGGGACAGGACCGCGAGTTGGGGCAGCGCAGGTCGGCGTCGCCCACCTTCTGCTGCGCGAGCGCCGTGCCGCACTCGGGACAGTGGGTGGGCATGACGAACTCGCGTTCGGAGCCGTCGCGCAGGTCGACCACCGGGCCCAGCACCTCGGGGATGACGTCGCCCGCCTTGCGGATCACCACGCGGTCGCCGATCAGCACGCCCTTGCGCCGTACCTCCTGGGCGTTGTGCAGCGTGGCCATCGACACCGTGGACCCGGCGACGACGACCGGCTCCATCTGCGCGAACGGCGTGACGCGGCCGGTGCGCCCGACGTTGACCGCGATGTCGAGCAGCCTCGTGGTGGCCTCCTCCGGCGGGTACTTGAAGGCGATGGCCCAGCGCGGCGCGCGCGACGTGGAGCCCAGCCGGCGCTGCAGCGCCACCTCGTCGACCTTGACCACGATGCCGTCGATCTCGTGCTCGATGTCGTGGCGGTGCTCGCCCCAGTGCTCCACGTGGGCGACGACCTCGTCGACGCTCGAGAGCACGACCGTGCGCTCGGAGACCGGCAGGCCCCAGGCGCGCAGCGCGTCGTAGCCCTGCGAATGGCGCAGCAGCGCGAAGCCCTCGCGCTTCCCGAAGCCGTGACAGATCAGCCGCAGGTGCCGGGAGGCGGTGACGCGCGGGTCCTTCTGGCGCAGCGAGCCCGCCGCGGTGTTGCGCGGGTTCGCGAACGGCGCCTTGCCCGCCTCCACCAGCGCGGCGTTGAGCGCCTGGAAGTCGGCGAGCCGGAAGTAGACCTCGCCGCGCACCTCGATCAGCGCAGGCACCGGGAACTCGGCCGTGCCCGTGAGCTGTTCGGGGACCTCCTCCAGGGTGCGCATGTTGAGCGTGATGTCCTCGCCGGTGCGCCCGTCGCCGCGGGTGAGCGCGCGGGTGAGCCTGCCGTACTCGTAGAGCAGGTTCACCGCGAGCCCGTCGATCTTGAGCTCGCTCAGGTAGTGCACTCTTTCCGCGCCGACGTCGCGCCCGACCCGCTCGGCCCAGCCGCGCAGTTCGTCGGCGTCGAAGGCGTTGTCGAGGCTGAGCATCCGCTGGAGGTGGTCGTGCGGGGTGAACACCGTGGAGAACCCGCTGCCCACCTGCTGGCTGGGCGACTCCGGCGTGACCAGCTCGGGATGAACCTCCTCCAACGCCAGTAGCTCGCGCCACAGCTCGTCGAACTGCCCGTCGGAGACGACGGGTGAGTCGAGGACGTAGTAGCGGAACCGGTGCCGCGTGACCTCCTCGGACAGCCGGGCGTGCCGCTCGGGTGCGGGTTCTGGGCTCACGGCGGGGAGGTTACCCAGGAGGACCGACAACCCGGCGCCACCGCAGCGGCCTCAGCCGACGGAGGTGGTGCGGAACGTCCGGCGGTAGGCCAGTGGCGCGACGCCGCGCTCGCGGACGAGGTGCTCGCGCAGCACCGCGGCCGATCCGAAGCCGCTGCGCCGGGCCACCTCGTCGACGGGTAGGTCGCTGCCCTCCAGCAGCCGCTCGGCCAACCGGACCCGCTGCCCGGTGAGCCAGGCGTACGGCGTGGTGCCGGTGTGCGCCCGGAACCTGCGGGCGAACGTGCGCGAGGACAGGTTGGCCCGGGCGGCGAGCGCGTCGACGGTGTGCGGGAGCGCGGCGTGTTCCGCGGCCCAGGCGAGCACGTCGCCGAGCGCGGCGTGCTGGGCGGGGACGGGCTGCTCGATGAACTGCGCCTGCCCGCCGTCGCGGTGCGGCGG
>JAKDLE010000832.1 GCA_030453005.1 Pseudonocardia sp.
CGGTTGACCGACGGTCTGGACGCGGCAACCGCGGAGCGGTTGCGGGTCACGGCGCGGGAGCGGATGCACCCCGATGTCCGGACGGGCTACGACGCCTACCGGAAGGGCTTCGCCCGCGACGTGGAGGTCCGCTACCCGGAGGATCCGGCGATGCCGGGATCACATGACGACCGCTACGAGTGGTTCGTCGCCAACCGCAAGGCCGTCCGGCCGTCGGCATTGCCGCGGCTGGGCGGCACGCTGCCCGATCACGGGCCGAACTGATGAGCGCGCGGGTGCCGCTGCTGATCGAGACGCACGGCAAGCAGGCCTACATCTTCGGTACCGGGAAACGCCGGGAGGCGGTCGGGGCGTCCTATCTGGTGCACGCGGTCACCGACTGGGCGCGGGCGGCGCTGCCGCCGTCGGCGGAGGTGCTGGTCGCCACCTCGGGAACGGTCCTCGCGTTCGTGGACGAGCACGCGGACGCGGTCGCGGCGGTGCGTGCGGTCACCACTCGGGCGTTGTCCGACGCGCCGGGGCTCGGGGTCACCGGCGTGGTCGGCGAGCCGATCGAGTGGGAGTCGGGCCACGCGCCCGCGGCGGTGGCCACGCTGTTCGCGAGAATGGCGCAGGTGCGGGTCTCGCGTCCCGGACCGACATCCCGGTTCCCCGTGCTGCCGGTGACGGCACTGTGTCCGTCCAGCGCCCTGCCCGTAGCCGGGCTGACCCACGCCGGGGAGGAGCGGTCCGCGTCGTCGCTGGCGAAGCTGGCCGCCGCGCCGGACGCGCTGGCCCGGCTGTCGTCGTTGACCGGCCTGACCGTCGCGCACCTCGGCGCCGCCACCGAGCGGCTGGCGGGCGATCTCGACGACTCCCCCGCGCGGGTGGCCGTCGTGCACGCCGACGGCAACGGGCTGGGGAAGCTGGTGGCCCGGCTGGCCGACGTGCTGGTGCCGCCCGGCGCGACGGATCCCGACACGCGGTACGTACAGGGCTACCGGGCGTTCTCCGACGCGCTGGCCTCCGTGGCCGAACAGGCCTTCCGAGCGGCCGTCGACGACCTACCGGTGGCCGAACCCGACGTGCTGCCGCTAGTGCTGGGCGGTGACGACATCACGTTCGTCGTCGATGCCACGTACGCCCCGCAGTTGACCCGCACGTTCCTGCATGCGCTGGTCGCGATCGCCGCGGACACGCAGGCGATCGCCGGTCCCGTCGCCGCCGCATCGAGCACCGGCGACCCGCGGTTGGGGATCGCGGCCGGGATGGTGGTCACGACGCCGCACTTCCCGTTCAGCGCGGCGTACGGGATGGCCGAGGACCTGCTCACCGACGTGGCGAAGCAGGCGAAGTCGGCGGTCGTGGACCCCGCGGGGGATCCGGTGCCGTGCGTGTCCGTCGCCGCGTATGTGCAGATCGACAGTAGTGCGGCCGCGACCGGTGCCCGGCTCGGCGCCCTGACCAGCGGCGACCGGCTGCTGACCGGAGGCCCGTTCGTCGCGGCGGTAACCGAGCGGGAGCTCTCGGTCGACGCCGCCACGTGGCTGCATGCCCGTGATCTCGACGACGACCTGGTCGCGCTCGCGCGCAGCCTGCACGCCGTCGACGACGAGGGCCGCCGGATCCGGCCCTCGGCGCAGCTGCACGAGCTGCGGCGCAGGCTCCGACCCGATCCGCGGGCGGCCGACGAGTACCTGGGCCGGCTGTTGGCCGCGGACCCGGAGCGCTGGGCGATGTTGCAGGAGGACCCGGGGTCGTTGTTCACCCGCCGGTCGAGCGGCCCGCCGACGACCCGCTTCCTCGACGCCCTCACACTCGCCCCCTACACGGCAGGGATGTGACGTGCCCACACTGACGATCACCTTCCACAGCGACTGGCGGGTCGGTACCGGCACCGGCCTGCCCGGCGACCTGGACGACCTGGTCCGCCGCGACGACGACGGGCTGCCGATGGTCCCCGGCCGGACGCTGACCGGGATGCTGCGCGACGGCTGCGAGCAGGCCGCCACCGCGCTCGGCGGGACGTGGCCGGCCTGGGTGGACGTCCTGC
>JAKDLE010000069.1 GCA_030453005.1 Pseudonocardia sp.
TCGGCCCGCCCGTCGTCGCGGGTCGCCGCATCCGGACACTCCTGCCAAAATGACGCGCCTGATCAGGATGGCTGGACGACGGGAGGCGCGGCTCCGGTGACGATCTCTCCCCGGTTCCTGGCCGCAGGTGGGGAGATGGGCAGGCGGATCGCCGCCCTGGACGCGACGGCGACGCCGCTCGGTCCGCTCGCTACCTGGTCGAGGACGCTGCGCACCGCGGTGAGCATCTGTCTCACCTCGCGCCGTCCGATGGCGATCTGGTGGGGCCCGGAGCTCGTGCTCCTCTGCAACGACGCCTGGGTGCCGATCCTGGGCCCGGCCAAGCACCCCGCGCCGGGCAGGCCGGGAGCGCAGGTGTGTCCGGAGATGTGGCACATCATCGGCGACCAGCTCGCGGGCGTGCTCCGCACCGGCGACGCCACCTGGTCGGACGACCGGTTGCTGCCCGCCGACCGGTTCGGCTACCTGGAGGAGGCCTACTTCACCTACTCCCACAGCCCGATCCACGCCGAGGACGGCCACGTCGCCGGGGTGTTCACCGCCGTCACCGAGACCACCACCCGGATGCTCGGCGAGCGCAGGCTCCGCACGCTGGGTGAGCTGGGCGGCCTGGCCCGGGCGGGCGGCGTCGACCAGGCGTGCGTCCACTCCCTCGCGGCGCTGGCGGGCAACCGCGCCGACATCCCGTTCGCGGCGGTGTACCTGCTGAGCCCGGACGGCTCCACGGCGCGGCTGGTGGCCGCGGAGGGTCTGCGCGAGGCGGCGCTGCCCGAGTCGCTGCCGGCGACCGGCGGGGCAGGCCGGTCGATCTGGCGGGCGGCGACCGAGGGCCGCACCGTCGTCTCCGACGGGCTCGCCGCGCGGCGGCCCGGCCTGGCGCACCCCGGGCACAACGCGGTGGGCGACGCCGACGTCGACGCCGCACTGGCGGTCCCCCTGATCGACGCCGGACGGCAGCGGCCGTTCGGGGTGTTGGTGCTGGGCACCAGCCCCTACCGCGCGCTGGACGCCGACTACCGCAGCTTCCTCGACCTCGTCGCCGACCGGGTGTCCACGGTGCTCACCGACGCGGCGGCCACCGCGGCGCAACGGCGCCGGGCCGACGCGCTCACCGAGCTCGACCACGCGAAGACCGAGTTCTTCACCGGGGTCAGCCACGAGCTGCGCACGCCGCTCACCCTGGTCGAGGGCCCCGCCCTCGACGCCCTCGCCGACGAAGCGGAGCCGCTGCCCCCCCGGCAGCGGCGTCGGATGGAGCTGATCAGGCGCAACAGCGGCCGGCTGCGGCGGCTGGTCGACACGCTGCTCGACCTCGCCCGGCTGGAGGGCGGCGGACTGGTGGCCGAGCGCGCGGCCGTCGACCTCGCGGCGCTGCCCGGGGGATCGCCGAGTCGTTCGCCCCCGCGGCCCGCCGCGTCGGGCTCGGGTTCGTGCTCGACTGCCCGGACCTGCCCGGCGGGGTGCTCGTCGACCCGGACATGTGGGAGAGGATCGTCCTCAACCTGCTCTCCAACGCCGTCAAGTACACGCTCTCGGGACGGGTGGAGCTGCGGCTGCGGCGCACGGCGGACGGCACGACGGAGCTGACCGTCACCGACACCGGGATCGGCATCCCCGACGCCGACCGGGACCGGGTGTTCGACCGGTTCCACCGGGTGCGGGGGCGGCCGGGACGCAGCATCGACGGCACGGGCATCGGGCTGGCGCTGGTGTCCGAGCTGGTCGGGCTGCACGACGGCGAGGTGAGCATCGAGAGCGTCGTGGACCGCGGCTCGGCGTTCACCGTGCGACTGCCCGCGGCGGCCGCCACCGACGCGGCGCCCCGTGGTGCGGTGGCCGTGTCCTCGGTGGGTCTGTACCTCGACGAGGCGTACAGCTGGACCGACGAGGCGGGCGGGGCGGCGGAGGAACCGGTGCACGCCCGGGTCGACACCGGCGCCACCGCGGGCGCGACGGTGCTGGTCGCCGAGGACCACCCCGACCTGCGGCGGTTCGTCGCCGGGCTGCTGGCGCCGCACTACACCGTGCACGTCGCCTCCGACGGCGAGGCGGCGCTCGACATCGTGCGCAGGCAGCACGTCGACCTCGTACTGGCCGACGTGCTGATGCCGCGCCTCGACGGGTTCGGGCTGCTCGCCGGGCTGCGCGCGCACCCGTCGACCGCGCACGTGCCGGTGGTGCTGCTCTCCGCGCGGGCGGGTGAGGAGGCGGCGGTCGAGGGCCTCGACGCGGGCGCCGACGACTACCTCACCAAGCCGTTCTCCTCCCACGACCTCTTCGCCCGGGTGCGCTCGAACCTGGAGCTGGCCCGGCTGCGCAACCGGGAGGCCACCTGGCGCACCGCGATGCTCGACGCGCTCCAGGACGGCTTCTCCGTCATCGACGTGGCCTCGTCGGCCATCGTGGAGATCAACACCGCGATGACCGAGCTGCTGGGGCTGCGGCCCGAGGACCTGCCCTGCGGGCCGCCGTACCCGATCTACCCCACCGAGGAGGAGGACGCAGCCGAGCTGGCGTTGCTGCAGGCCACCTACGCACGGGCGATGACCCGGGACCGCGGCGAGGTGGTGGTGCCGCTGCGCCACGTCACTACCCGTGAACGGGTGTGGGTGTCGGCCTCCTACAGCGCGCTGGCCGACCGCGACGGGCAGCGCACGCTCTACGTCGCGACGATGCGCGACGTCACCGAGCAGCGCCGGGCGGCCGAGCGCGACACCCTGCTCGCCGAGACCGGGCGGCTGTTGGCCGAGCCCGTCGGGCTCGGCGACCGCCTGGCGCGGTTCGTCCGGCTCGCCGCACTGGTGCCGGCCGAGCTGACGGTGGTGTCGCTGCGCGCCGCGGACGGCCGGTTGACCGCGGTCGCGGCCGCGCACCGCGCCCGCCCCGAGGCCGCCGAGGAGCACCTGCGCCTGCCGCCGCGAGCCGTGCCGGAGGAGCTGCTGGCGCGCTACCGGGCGGGGCAGGCGTTCGTGGACCCGGCCGAGCAGCTGGTCGTCCCGCTGGTCGTCACGGGGCGGCTGCTCGGCGAGCTGCGCCTCGCAGGCGCCGTCGGCGGTCGGGCCGGGTACGACGTCGCGCTCGCCGAGGAGCTCGGGCGCCGGATCGCCGCCGCGGTCGAGAGCGACCGGATCGCCACGCGGGAGGAGCACCTGCAGTCCGTCACCGCGGCCCTGGCCTCGGCGGGCACCCTCGTCGACGCCGCACGCGCGCTCGTCTCCGGGGTCCTGCGGGCGCTGACCGCGGCCGACGTGAGCGTCTACGCCGTCGACCCGGACGGCCAGCACCTGCGGCTGGTGCACCGTGCGGGCCTCCTCCCGGTCGTGGACCGGGAGGAGGTCCTGTGGCTCGACGCCGCCGGGCCCGTCGCCCACGCGGCGCGGACACGCGAACCCGTGTGGCTCGCCGACCGCGCTGACCGGCTCGCCCGGTTCCCCGACCTCGTCGGCGCCCCTCCCGGGCACCACGCCCTGGCCGCGATCCCGATCGTCGCGGGCGACCACGTCGTGGGCGTGCTCGCCGCGGGGTTCACCACGGCGCGCGAGTTCGCCGCCGACGAGCGCACGTTCGCCGTCGCACTGGCCGGGCAGGCGGCCCAGGCGTTCGGGCGCGCCGCGCTGGCCGACCAGCGCTGGCAGCTGGCCCAGACGCTGCAGCGCGCGCTCCTGCCCGCGGCGCTGCCCGAGCTGGCCCTGCTCCCCCTCGCCGCCCGCTACCTGCCCGCGATGCGTGAGCTGAAGGCGGGCGGCGACTGGTACGACGTGTTCGCCCTCGACGACACCCGCGTCGCGATGGTGGTGGGCGACGTCGTCGGGCAGGGTCCCGCGGCGGCGGCGGTGATGGGGCAGCTGCGCAGCATCCTGTCCACCTACCTGCACGACGGCCGCTCCCCCGCGGAGGCTCTGGAGGGCCTCGACCGCGCCGCCGGGCGGATCCCCGGCTCGCGGGGCAGCACCGCACTGTGCCTCACCCTCGACACGGCCACCGGAGCGGTGTGCTGGTCCGCGGCCGGGCACGTCCCGCCCCTGTTCGTCGGGCCCGGCGCCGCCGGCTTCGGCAGCGGCGGGGAGGGCACGCTGCTCGGGCTGGCGGCCCGTCCGCCGTTCGTGGAGACGGGGGAGACGGTCGAGCCGGGCACCACCATCGCCCTCTACACCGACGGGCTCGTCGAGCGGCGCGGCGAGGTGGTCGACGACGGCCTCGACCGGCTCGCCGCCGCCGCGGCCCGGCTGCACCATCACACCCCCGACGTGCTGGCCCAGGAGCTGCTCGAAGCCACCCTCGGCGGACCCGACACCACCGACGACATCGCACTGCTCGTCGCCCGCCTCGTCCCCCCGCCGATCGACGAGCGCCTACCCGCGGACCCCGATCTGCTCCCCGGGCTGCGACGGCGGGTGCGCGCCTGGAGCGCCGCGGCGGGCCTCACCCTCGACTCCGCCGACGACCTCGAGCTGACGGTGAGCGAGGCCGCCACCAACTGCGTCGAGCACGCCTACCGCGACGGAGGGCCCGGCGAGTTCGTGTGGCGGATGAGCCGCTCGGCCGACGGCGCCGTCGCCGTGCAGGTGCAGGACTTCGGCCGGTGGCGTCCGCCACCCGCCGACCCCGGCTACCGCGGACGCGGACTCGCCGTCATCCACAACCTCGGCGAGCGGGTCGAGCTGCGGGCGAGCGCGGCGGGCACCACCGTGGCGTACCGCATCCCGCCCGCCGCCGAGCCGCTCGCGCGCCGGTCCGCCGCGGCTCCGTCCGCCCAGTGGTGGACGCGGGCCGACTGGTGACGAGCTCCCGGTACGCTGCGCCGATGCCGACCGGCCTGGTGCACGCGCTCGGCAGGCTCCCGTTCCCCCTCGCGGTGACGACCGGACCCGACCACACGGTGGCGCTGCTCACCCCGGCCGTCCGCCTGCTGCTGCCCGCGCTCGTCGTCGGCCGCCCGGCAGGCGAGACCGCGCCCGCCGCGCTCCGCACCGCCCTGGACGACGCCCCGCGCACCGGGGAGCCGAGCCGGGTCGCCCTGTCCACGTCGGTCACGGTCGGGTGCCTGCCGGTGGTCGGTGCCGACGGCACGGTGGAGGGCGTGGTGCTGCACGTCGAGCCGCGCGTCGCCGGGCGGGTCGACGAGCGCGGCTCGGCGCTGCAGCGGCTCGCCGAGCAGCTCTCCCGAGCGGCCACACCGGAGGCGATCGGGCGCCTCGCCGTCACCGCCGGGGCCGATGTGCTCGGCGCCGACGCGGCCGGGATCTACGCCTTCGCCGGGCCCGCGGAGCTGCGGGTGCTGCACGCGCGGGGCTGGTCGGACGAGGTGTCGCGGCGCTTCGAGCGCGTGACGCTGCAGCGTGGCCGGCCGCTGTCGGACGCTGTGCTCGACGGCGTCCCGGTGTACCTGGAGGACGCGGAGCAGTGGCTCCTGCGCTACCCGGAGATGGCCCCGGTGGGCACCTCGGAGGGGTTCGCGGCCACGGCGTGCCTGCCGTTGCGCGTCGAGGACCGCGACCTGGGCGCCGCGGTGTTCACGTTCACCGCCGCACGGGCGTTCCCGGCGGGCGAGCGCGACCACCTGCAGGCGGTGGCGGCGCTGTGCGCGCAGGCGCTGGACCGCGTCCGGCTGCTCGGCGCGGAGCGGGCCGCCCGGGCGGCGGCCGAGGAGCAGCTGCGCCGCATGACGTTCCTGGCCGAGACCGGGCGCCTGATGGAAGCCCCGCTCTCGGTGGAACAGCGGCTGCAGCAGCTCGCCGACCTGGCCGTGTCCGGGGTCGCCGACTGGTGCGCGGTGCACCTGGTGCGCGAGGCGTCGCCGGGGAGGGCCGCCGACGTCGAGCAGGTCGCGGTGGCGCACACCGACCCGGAGAAGGTCGCGTTCGTCGCCCGGCTGGAGGAGCAGTACCCGCCCGACCCCGACGCCGACACCGGCGCCATCCACGTGAGCCGCACCGGCGAGGCCGTCCACATCCCCGAGATCCCCGACGAGCTGCTCGTGGCCGCCGCGGTCGACGAGGTGCACCTGGAGCTGATCCGGTCCATCGGCATGCGCTCGGCGGTCGTGGTGCCGCTGCTGGTGCGCGGCCGCTGCCTCGGGGCGTTGACGCTGGTGCACGCGGAGTCCGGGCGGCGGTTCAGCGACGCCGACCTCGCCTTCAGCCGCCAGCTCGCCGCCACCGCCGCCGTCGCGCTGGACAACGCCCGCCTCTACGAGCAGCAGCGGCGGGTCGCCCGCACGCTGCAGTCCGCGCTGCTGCCCGCCCGCCTCCCCACGATCCCCGGGGTGGGCCTCGCGGCCCGCTACCAGCCGCAGAACGCCGACCTCTCCGACGTCTACGTCGGTGGTGACCTCTACGACGTCGTGGAGGGCCCGGCCGGTGCGTGGGCGGTGACGGTGGGCGACGTCTGCGGCAAGGGGGCCGAGGCCGCCGCGCTCACCGCCCTGATCCGGCACACGGTGCGCGCGGAGGTCGGCCACGGCCTCGGCCCGACCGAGGTGCTGCGACGGCTCAACCGCGCGATGCTGCGGGACCCGGGGCCCGAGCCCGCGCGATTCGCGACCGTGGCGCACGCCCTGCTGGGCGTGGACGCGGCCGGTGTGACGGTGCGGCTGGTCAACGCCGGTCACGTCCCGCCGCTGGTACTGCGCGGAGCCCGGGTGGAGACCGTCGGGGTGCCCGGTACGCTGCTCGGCGTCTATCCCGACGTGGAGCTGACCGAGGCCGAGATCCGGCTGGAGCGGGGCGAGGTGCTGGTGCTCTACACCGACGGAGTGACGGAGGCGCGCGGAGTGAACGGCTTCTACGGGACCGAGCGCCTGGAGTCCGTCCTCGCCTCGTGCGCGGGCCTGCCCGCCGAGTCCGTCGCGGACGCGCTGCTCGCCGACGTCACCGGGTTCCAGCAGGGACGGATGCGCGACGACGTCGCGATCCTCGTCGTCGGGGTCGACGCATGAGTTCCGAGGACCAGTTGGTCGCGCTGCGCGGAGAGCTCGACATCTCCACCCTCGCGCAGGCCGAGGCCGAGATCGAGGCGGCCGAGTCCGCGCAGCCCGCGGTGCTGGTCGTCGACCTGTCCGACCTCACGTTCGTCGACTCGTCGGGGGTGCGGCTCGTCCTGCTCGCCGACGGTCGCGCCCGCGCGGCGGGGCGTCGGCTCGCGGTGCGCCTGGGCGAGGGGCCTGCCCTGCGCGTCTTCCACGCCCTCGGCCTCGTCGACAAGCTCGAGATCCTCACGCCTGCAGACCGTCCCGCCGACCGCGGCGGGCCGTGATGCAGGCGACCCCGGCGACCCTGAGCGCCACGATCGACCTGCCCCCAGCCGCGCGCAGCGTGCCCGCCGCCCGGCGGGTCCTCGCCGAGCTGCTCACCACCTGGGCGGCCGAGCGCTACCGCGACGACGCGAGCCTGCTCGTCAGCGAGCTGGTCACCAACGTGGTGCGGCACGTGGCGGGGGGATCGAACATGGTGCTGGAGGTCCACCTGTCCGAGCCCGGGCTGCGCATCTGCGTCGTCGACGCCTCGGCGACGCGGCCGACGCGGCGCGAGCCGGGGGCGGGCGAGCCCGGCGGACACGGGATGCGGCTCGTCGCGGCCGTCGCCGACCGCTGGGGCAGCGAGGCGCACCAGAGCGGCAAGCGGGTCTGGTTCGAGCTCCGGGATGCGGATCCGGCCGGGGTAGGCACCGCGTAGTCTCGTCGACGAACGGGTACTCGGGGCGTCACGCGAACGGGAGGTGCGCGGTGCGCGGTATCGGTGGCACGCCGGAGCCTGCGGGTCCGGCCGTCGGCGTGGAGGGCGCCCGGTGACTTCGACCGCCACCGACGGTTTCGTGCACGAGGCGCTGCTCTACCGGTCCGACGAGCAGTTCCTGGCGTCAGCCGTGCCGTTCCTGGAAGCGGCCGTCGTCGCCGGGGAGGTCTGCCTGGTGGCGCTCGGGCCGGTCACGACCCGGCTGCTGCGGGGCTCCGGCCTCGACACCTCGACCGTCCGCTTCCTGGGGGACGGCCACTACAACCGGCCCGCCACCGTGATCCGCGACTACCGCGACCTGTTCGCCCGGGTCGTGGCGCAGGGCGCGCCCCGGGTGCGGATCCTCGGCGAGGTGCCGCACCCCGGCCTGGGTGTCCTGTGGGACGAGTGGGGGCGCTACGAGGCCACTGCCAACCTCGCCTACGCCCCGTACCCCGTGTGGGGCCTGTGCCCCTACGACCTGCGGATCACCCCGGCCGCGGTCCTGGACGACGTGCTGTGCACCCATCCGTTCCTGCACGGCGACGGGGCCAACGAGCGCTACACGGAGCCCGCGGAGTTCCTGAGGCGGCACATCGCCCCGCGACCGGTCGCCGACGCTGCGCCCACCGTGGAGCTGACCGACCCGACCCCCGCCGTCGCCCGGCGCGCCGTGCGTGAGGTGAGCGTCCGCACGACGCTGGGAGAGGATGAGCTCGACGACCTCGTCACCGCCGTCAGCGAGGCGGTGACGAACGCGCTGACCCACGGGGTCGGGCCCGTGGGGCTGCGGCTCTGGCCCGAGCCGCACCGTGTCGTCGCCAGCGTCAGCGACCGGGGGCCGGGGCCGCAGGACCCCTACGCGGGCCTGCTGCCCACCACCGACACCGTGACCGGCGGTCTCGGGCTGTGGATCATCCACCAGACGTGCGCGCAGGTCACGCTCGACCGCGGCGGGAACGGCTTCACCCTGCGGCTCGTCGCCGGAGCACCGGAGCACCACCATGGCTGAGCCCGGCCGTCACGAGGTGCTGCTCGCGGCGACGGACACGCACACCCGGTCCGTCGTCGCCGACCGGCTGCGTGCGGCGCAGCGGCAGCGCCACCACGTCGTCACCGTCGCCGCGCCCGTCGGGCCGGAGCTCACGGGCGCGCCCGGGGCGGTCACGGCACTGCCGGCCGAACAGCTGCGGGAACCCGCCGTCGCCCGGGAGCTGGTCGACCGCGCGTTCGACCGGGGCTTCGACGGGCTCCACGTGCTCGTCTGGGCCGACGACCTCATCGCCGAGACCTCGTCCGCCGTGCACGCCGCGCTCGAGGCGGAGTTGGAACGGCTCTGCCGCGTCTGGGCGGTGTCGGCGCTGTGCGTCTACGACCGGGGCCTCT
>JAKDLE010000833.1 GCA_030453005.1 Pseudonocardia sp.
GCTGTCCGCCTCCGCGCACAGCGTGGGTCGCGAGCACCGGCTGCTCACCACGCTGTGGGGCACCGCCGTACCCGTCCCGCGGCCGGTGGCGCTGTGCGAGGACCCGGACGTCGCCGGAACGCCGTTCCTCGTGATGGAACACGTCGCGGACTCGCTGTCGATCACCGACACGCTGCCGCCCGCGTGGTCGGCCCGTCCGGCTGCGCTCACCGCGGCGGCCGACGAGCTGGTCGACGCGCTGGTCGCGACGCACCGGCTCGACTGGGCCGCGGTCGGGCTCGCCGGCTTCGGCAGGCCCGACGGTTTCCTCGAACGGCAGCCGGGCCGCTGGTTCTCGCAGTGGCAGAAGATCGCGTGTCGCCCGCTGGCCGCGATGGAGCCGCTGGCGCAGTGGCTGACCGACCACCGGCCCGCCACCTCCGGGGTCGGGCTGCTGCACGGCGACTTCCACCTGGACAACTGCCTGTTCGCCGCCGATCGGCCGAGGCTCGACGCGGTCATCGACTGGGAGATGGCGACGATCGGCGACCCGCTGCTGGACCTGGGCCTGCTGCTGGCGCTGTGGGGTGAGCGTTCCGTCGAGGACTGCGGGATGCGCACCGTCCAGGCCGTCTCCCGGGCCCCCGGCGCACCGACTCGCGCGCATCTGCTCGAGCGCTACGAGCACGGCATCGGCCGCTCCGTGCCCGAGGTGGGCTACTACTGCGCGCTGGCGCTGTTCAAGCTGGCGGCGATCGTCGAGTCGGCCTACGCGCAGTTCCGCGCCGGCCGGTTGGACACCCCCTACGCCGCCGCGCTCGAGCACGACGTGCCCGCGCTGCTCGACGAAGCGCTTGCCTTCACCGGGTCCGCTGCCCCGGCGCGGTGACCGGCCTGCACCGGTTTTGGGGAGAACCACAACGCGGTCGCACCCGCGCACTGTGATCGCGGTCGCTCCGCGCCGATCCTGGCTGCGACGTCCGCTGCTGCGGCGTCCATCCACGCACTCGACGAGGAGACTCCGTGAGCGACGACTGCCGATTCGGCCTCTGGTACGACTTCCGCAACCCGAGCCGGTGGCACCGGCCGTTCAGCACCCTCTACCGCGAGTCGCTCGACCAGATCGCGTGGGCCGAGCGCATCGGGCTGGACTCGGTCTGGCTGACCGAGCACCACTTCTGCGACGACGGCTACACGCCCTCGCCGTTCACGCTCGCGGCGGCGGCAGGCGAGCGCACCACGACGATGCGGATCGGCACGAACCTGATCGTGCTGCCGCTGCACGACCCGATCCGGGTGGCCGAGGACGCCGCGACGCTGTCACTGCTGACCGGTGGGCGGTTCGACCTCGGCGTCGGCATGGGTTACTGGGCCCCGGAGTTCGAGGCGTTCAGGCGCGACCTGCGCCACCGCCCGAGCCTGTTGACCGAGGGCGTCGAGCTCATCCGCCGGGCCTGGTCGGGGTCGACCGAGCCCTACGAGGGCAAGCGGTTCCGCTTCCCGGGGGTGCCGGTCACCCCGGTTCCCGAACACCTGCCGGAGCTGCTGGTGGGGGCGATGGCCGACCCCGCGATCGACCGGGTGGCGCGGATCGGCGACGGGTTCCTCAGCACGCAGAACCACCACCACCAGTCCTACATCGACGCGCTGGAGCGCCACGGCAAGCCGGCGGCGAGCGGGCGCATCTTCGCCGGGCAGTGGGCCGTCATCGCCGACGACCCGGAGCGGGAGTGGGCCCGGATCGGGCAGCACGCGCTCTACCAGCTCAACGAGTACATCTCCTGGGGCGCGTTCGGCCCGCCCGACCAGACACCACGGTTCGCCGACGCCGACCAGATCATCGCCGCGGGCGCCTACACCCTGTGGGACCCGTCGACGGCGGTCGACGAGCTGACCCGGATGCTGCGGGAGCGGCCCCAGATCAAGGACGTGCACTTCTGGGCCCAGCTGCCCGGCGAGTCCGTGGACAGCGGCTCGGCCCGGGTCGAGGTTCTCGCCGGGAAGGTTCTGCCGGAGGTCCGGCAGCGGCTCGCGGCCGAACGGGCGGACCTC
>JAKDLE010000834.1 GCA_030453005.1 Pseudonocardia sp.
CGCTGATCGTCGACGGCATCATCGTCGTGGCCACCGTCGCCGTCGTCGCCCTGGCAGGGCACGAGACGGCGTGGTACCCGTGGACGCTGCTGATCGGCGGTGCCGCCGTGTCGGTGACCGCCAACGCGCTTCACGCCGTCGTCGCCGCCGATGCCGATGTGCCCGGAGTCCTGGCTGCCGCGGTGGCGGCAGTGCCGCCGGTGGTGCTGCTGGCGATCACCCATCTGACCGTCATCCTCACCCGCCCACAACTTCTCGTCGAGGAGCGGGCGTCCACCAGCGGAGCAACGTCGGCCGAGGAGCCCGCGTCCGCGATCGAGTCCCTGGTCGTCCAGAAGTCCGAAACGGTCGGGATACCGGCGCCGGAGCCGACAGCGGTGACCTCAGCCGATGCCGAGGTTGCCGCGCTGTCAACGCCGGGTGGGAGCGAATCACCCACAGCACCTGGCACGACGCAGGCAGCTGTGGTGGGCAGCGCTGAGCGGACGGTCGGCTCCGGAACGGACCTGATTGATCGTCGTGCCCGTGCAGCGGAGCTGCGGGCGCAGGGGTGGTCGAACAAGAAGATCGCCCGCGAGTTGGACGTGCATCCCTCCACGGTGGGCCGCTGGTTCACCGGTGCGCACCTTCCCGACAACACCAAACACCTGGATGTCGAGGAGGCGAGGACACCATGAGCCCCGAACACGACCACAACCGGCGACGTCCCGACGCCGACGAGTGGGCACCCGAGCCAGCGGCAGAACGCACGGCGACGGAACCTATGGAGCAGCATGAGGCTCCGGAAGCGGTACGGGCGGCGGAGGCCGCCCGCCGACGCGCCGCCGGGACGTCGAAGCCCGCAGCGGAGGCGCGGCGGGTGCGGGGTGTGGAGTGGGTGCGACCCACGGACCTTCTCGCCCGCCACGGGTCAGCGCTGGCGGGACGGGGCATCGATTTCGAGGTCGAACTGGCCCGCCGCGCCCGCGCCCCGCTCACCAGCGGAGCCCGCCACCTGGGTGAGCGGGCTCACCGGTTGCCGCCGCTGTCCGCCTTCGGCCGCGGCGCCACGGGTCAGGCCCCTCCGGCACGGCCCGGGGTCGGGATGAGCTGACAGGGGCCGGTGATCAGCGATGCATGCGCCAACGAGGACCCACAGCGGGGCTGGGGACGGCGCGTGCACCTGCTGGTCAGGAGGTGCCCCGACCATGACCCCATACACCGACCCCGACACACCAGCCGCTGGCGAGGAATTCACGACCGGTGAGGGCCTGCGCACCGTGCTGGACCGGCTCCACCACGCCGGACCGGGCGCCTGGACACGCGACCCCACCGCCGCCGAGCTGATGGGCTTCACCGCGGAAAAGTACAAGCCGCTAGCACGCAAGCACGGGCTGGACCCGTGGGAGGCCGCCTCGGCGGCGTTCGATGTGATGCGCACCCGGGCGACCCGCGAGGCCCACGACCCGTGGGCGGTGATCACGCACGCGGTGCGGATCACCTGCATCGCCGAGGAACGCGCCCAAGGCCTGCTGTGCTCGGTCCACCAGGCCCGCCGCCCGCACGTCTCGGCGTTCCACGACCCCGAACGCTTCTCCGACCGGGAGACGCCGCTGGCCGACTACCACCCGGCGTTCCAGGTCACCGACCACATCCCGGACGAACCCGTGGGCGCGGAGTCCGTGGTGTCGGCGCACGCGTATACGGCGGCCAGTTCGGCGGCCGAGGAGGCGATCGCCCTGTTCACGCTCCTGGACTGGCCTGCCGACACGGCTCGGGCCGCGGTTGAACATGTGTGCGCGGCGCTGACCCGGGCCGGCACCCGGCAGGCCACCTATGAAGCCCTGCGCCGGGACAAGCACGCCCGCGCCCTGCTCGACATCCCCGGCCACTCCTGGACGGCACTGTTGAAGGCACTGCTGGGCAACCCGCACCCCGCCTACGCCACCACCACCACGGGCCGAGGCGTGCTGCTGCGGCTGCTGATCGGTGAGAGCCTGCCGGTGCTGCTGCGCGACGACGACCTCGTGCTCAGCATCTCCCTGGCCGCAC
>JAKDLE010000835.1 GCA_030453005.1 Pseudonocardia sp.
GCGGCGTCCGACGGCGGCGGTCCGCGGGTCGGCGTGCGCGCCACCGTGCTCGCGGTGCTGCTGGCGGTCGTCGGCGGCGGAGCCACCGCGTTGGCGATGGACAAGGCCGTCGTGCTCGCCGTCGACGGCCAGGAGCGCACGATCCACACGTTCGCCGGGGACGTCGCCGGAGCGCTCGCGACGGCCGGGATGACCGCCGCCCCGCAGGACCGCGTCGAGCCCGCCCTGCCCACCGGGCTCGCCGACGGCGACCACATCATCGTCGACCGCGCCCGTCCGCTCACCCTCGTGGAGGGCGGGCACGAGCGGCAGGTCTGGACCACGGCGTCGTCGGTGCGCGAGGCCCTCGCGAGGATGGGCATGGAGGCGGCTCCGATCCAGATGTCGGTGCCGCCGGGCGCGGTGATCCCGCTGGCGGGCATGTCGGTGGAGCTCAGCGTGCCGCGCGCGGTCACCCTCACCGACGGGTCGGCCGCGCAGGTGCCGCTGACCACCACGGCGGGCACCGTCGCCGGGCTGCTGGAGGAGCAGGGCATCACGCTCGGTCCCGACGACGTCGCGGTGCCCAGCCCGGACACCCTGCTCAGCGACGGCACGGCTGTGCAGATCGTCCGCAACGGCGAGGGCGAGGTCATCGAGACCCGACTCATCGAGCCCCCGGAGCAGATCATCGAGGACCCCGAGCTGCCGCGCGGTGAGCGGGAGGTCGTCGACCCGGGCCGCCCGGGCGAGCAGACCGCGGTCGTGCGCGTCTACGTGCGGAACGGCGTGGAGGTCCGCCGCGAACAGGTGCGGGCCGGATCGGTGACGCCGCCGCTGCCGCGGATCGTGCGGGTGGGCACGAAGGATGTCGTGGAGGAGGAGCCCGTGCAGGCCCCCTCCGTCGACGGCGGCGGCGTGTGGGACCGGCTCGCCGAGTGCGAGGCCACCGGGAACTGGTCGATCAACACCGGCAACGGGTACTACGGCGGCCTGCAGTTCGACCGCCAGACCTGGAACGCCTACGACGGCGACCAGTACGCCGACCTGCCGCACCAGGCCAGCCGCGAGGAGCAGATCGCGGTGGCCAGCCGGGTGCGTGACGACCGCGGCGGCTACGGGGCGTGGCCCGCCTGCTCGCGCAAGCTCGGCCTGCCCCGGTGAGGCTCTGCTCCCCCCGGTGACTCGGGGCCCACCCCGGGCGGGCACTCTTCCCCGGTGACCGACGCTCGCCTGCTCGGCCCCGCAGAGGTGCGGGCGATCGCCGAGGAGCTGTGCGTCCGGCCCACCAAGAAGCTCGGCCAGAACTTCGTGCACGACCCGAACACGGTGCGCCGCATCGTCCGAGCGGCCGAGCTGAGCGGTGACGACGTGGTGGTCGAGGTCGGGCCCGGGCTCGGTTCGCTCACCCTCGCACTGCTGACCGCCGTCGCCGGGGTGCACGCGGTGGAGATCGACCCGGTACTCGCGGGTCGGCTGCCCGCCACCGTCGCCGAGCGCGCGCCGTCGTTGGCCGGGCGGCTCACGGTCCTGTGCGCCGACGCGTTGCGCGTGCGCGGTCCCGACCTGCCCGGGGCCACCGCGCTGGTGGCGAACCTGCCCTACAACGTGGGCGTGCCGGTGGTGCTGCACCTGCTCGCCGAGCTGCCCGGGCTGTGCCGCGGACTGGTGATGGTGCAGGCCGAGGTGGCCGAACGGCTCGCCGCGCCCCCCGGCAGCAAGGCCTACGGCGTGCCGAGCGCGAAGCTCGCCTGGTTCGCCGCGGCCCGCCGCGCCGGTCCGGTGCCGCGGGCGGTGTTCTGGCCGGTGCCCGGCGTCGACTCCGGGTTGCTGGTCTTCGACCGCCGCGACCCCCCAGCCGGCGACCGCGTCGCCGTGTTCGCGCTGATCGACGCCGCGTTCGCCCAGCGCCGCAAGACCCTGCGCAGCGCCCTGTCCGGCTGGGCGGGCTCCCCGGCGGCGGCCGAGCGCGCCCTGCGGGAGGCGGGCATCGACCCGGCGACCCGAGCCGAGCGCCTCGGCGTCGAGGACTTCGCCCGCCTCGCCACC